>JBIKHW010000219.1:0-5940 GCA_044361935.1 Limnohabitans sp.
GCCACCCGCAGCAGCTCGATCACCAGAGCCAGGACCACACCTGAGGCCAGCCAGCCGTAGATTGGCTGCCAACGCGTCACGGGTGTTTCAAAGCGCTGCGTGTTCAGCGCCAGCGGCGTTTGATCAGTGCTGGTCTTGACCAAGCTTGGCGGAGCAAACACCACATGGAGTTTTGCATACAAGCCTTTGGCGTGGCGCATGTCGCGCCAAAGGGTGGTGTAGTTCTTGAAATTGCCCCACACAGGGTTCCAGCTGTTCAAAGGTGTCAGGGTGCCATAGACGACGGGCTCATCGTCGCGCTCTTCGGTGTAAGTGCCAAACATTCTGTCCCAGATGATCAGTGTGCCTCCATAATTTTTGTCGATGCAATAGTCATTGCGACCATGGTGGCAGCGGTGGTTAGAGGGCGTGACAAAGATGCGATCTGCCCAACCGAGTTTGCCCACCAACCGGGTGTGGCTCCAGAACTGGTAAAGCGCGCTGACCAAGGCGATGATGACAAAAACCTTGACGGGAATGCCGACGATGGCCATGGGCAGATAAAAAATCCAGTAGAAAATTTGGTTAGTCCAGGATTGCCGAAGAGCCGTAGACAAGTTGAACTCTTCGCTCGAATGGTGAACCACGTGGGAAGCCCATAACAAGTTCACTTCGTGGCCGCTGCGGTGAGCCCAATAGTAAAAAAAGTCGTACATGAAAAAAGCCACGACCCATACGGCTGGATTTTTGAGGTCCCATTCAAAAGCAGCAACCTGCTCAACCACTAAGGCGTAAACAAAAATAGACATCAGTTTCAAAATGGAGCGGATCGTCTCGCTGATGAAGCCGATGTTCAGGCTGGTCACCGCATCGTGAAAACGGTAGACCTGTTGTGCCTTTCTTTTGGAGATGACATATTCGAGCGCAATGGAAGCCAAAAACAAAGGAATGGCGTAAAGGATAAGACTCATATAAACATGCATCCTGGTTGAATTCGCCTCTGCTCACGTATGTCAAACTCTGCGCATGGCTTGTAACGATTCTCAAAGATTTGAAGCGACCACAATGTCGGTCAGCCGACAAACCAAGATCAAAGAGACTATGACAAACCCTATATCTGGCCAGGGTGTGCGTGAAATCTTGGCTCACACAGTCTTTGGTGCTGCAGGTCCTGACGCCTTGGAAGACATCTTGCAAGTGGTCCGCGTGGAGCACTTCAAAATGCCTACTTTGCTCAGTGCGGCAGGAGAGCATCCGCCCCATTTGCGCTTGGTGTTGTCGGGGCACATCGAAGTCATCGCGCGCCATGTCTCTGGTTCGGAAATTGTGGTGGGCCACATCGCCGCTGGCGGTTGGGCTACGTGGCTGGCGGTGTTCATGGCTCAAGCGCCAACCCATGACTTTTACAGCAGTGTTTCTTCGAGTTGTTTGACCTTACCCATGGAAGAGGTTCGGTTGTTTTGCGCTCGGCATCCAGAGACTTACCCCATGATCATCCGCATGATTGGTCACCAGATGCGCTTGCTGATTGAGTGGACGGGCCAGTCGGTGTTGGCATCTCCTGTGCAGCGCATGGCCAAGTTGTTGAGTATTTTGGCGCAGGGGCATCAGCAGCAATCAGAGTCACGGAGCATCACGCTGCATGTGACCCAAGCTCGGCTGGCCAGCCAAGCCAGGTGCTCTCGCCAGACGGCCAACCAACTGCTTCAACAACTGGAACAAGAGGGTTTGATCGTCTCCGCTTATGGCCAGTTCAAGATTCCCGATTGGACCCGCCTTGACCAATTTGCCGATGGCAATTTGGATTGGCCAAACCCACTGCCTGGCTGATGCGATGGGTCATGGCGGCGATCCAGCGAATCGTTCTACCGGCCTGCAAAGGCGTCACTTCTTGCCAGTCAATTCCAGATGACAAAAACAGAGGCTTGTGAAAATTCTCGAATAGATAAATCGCGCCTGAGCGTGCGTTTCAAGTTGGCATCTGGGCCTTTGCATGCAGTGCCACATCCCGGTGCGTTGCAAACCACACATCGGGCAATGCCTGCATGTGACGGATCAGTTCTTCCAGGATGAACATGCGCGAGCGGTAGCCGATGACATGGGGGTGCATGGTCAGCAAAAACAGGCCGCCTTCTTCGTAGGCCGCATCAAACTCACGCCGGAAGATGTCCAGCACGGTGGTCGGTGCTGTGTAGGGACGAAGTGCTGCAAACCGGTTCATGTTGAAGTAGACCGCGTCGTCACGAATCCACTCGACCGGCAACTCGACGATTCCGGTGCGTTCACCGTGCTCTTCCAGTTCGTAGGGGTCGTTGTCCGCCATCAGTGACGAGTCGTAGAGCAGGCCCATCTCGCGCTGTATCTTCAGTGTGGCCGGTGAAAAGTCCCACGAGGGGGTGCGCATGCCGACCGGGGACACGCCTGTGATTTGCGTCAGGGTGTCAAATGAGCGCAGGTGGAGCTCGCGTTCGTCTTTTTCGGTCAGCGCTGAGTTGACTTCGTGAATCCAGCCGTGCAGGCCAATTTCGTGACCTTCGGCCATCACGCGTCGCTGCTCGTCCGGGTAAAGCAGCGCCGTCACGGCAGGTACAAAGAAGGTTGCCGGAATCTGGGTGCGTTGGAGCAATTCGAGGATACGTGGCACACCCACCCGGCTGCCGTACTGACCCCAGGACATGCGCCCAATGGATTTGCCGCCATCACGCAGTTCGTTGGTGTCATGGTCGCTGTCAAAAGACAGCGCCACGGCGCAGCGTTTACCACCGGGCCAACTTTGCGGGCGCAGGCTGCGGCCTGCACGCACATGGTTCACCCTGCGACGCCATTCTTCTTCGGGCCACTGCCAGGGTTCAAGGTCTTTGGGAGGGCTTTCAGGTGGCATGGTCGGGCGTCTCCAGAGGAAAGTGGCAGGCCGCCTGCTGCGCTTCACCGAACGGTCGCAATAGGGGCAATTCATTTTTGCACCGGTCTTGCGCAAAGGCACACCGCTGATGAAACGCGCAACCGGGGGGCGGGTTGATCGGGGACGGGAGTTCGCCATGTATGGGCCGAATGTCCTGCACGGGCGCGCCATCGGCCGCGAGCCTGGGCGCACTGTCCAAAAGAGCGCGGGTATAGGGATGGCGCGGGGCCGTGAATATCTGCTCGGTCGGCCCGGTCTCGACAATGCGTCCGAGGTACATGATGGCCACGCGGTCGCTGACGTGGCGCACGACACTCAGGTCGTGGCTGATGAACAGCATGGTCAAGTTCAGATCACGACGCAGCTGCAGGAACAGGTTGATGATCTGCGCCTGTATGGACACGTCGAGGGAGGCCACCGGCTCGTCACAGACCAGCGCGTCGGGCCGCATGGCCAGGGCGCGGGCGATGGCGACCCGCTGGCGCTGACCCCCCGAAAACTGGTGCGGAAAGCGCTGAGCCGCAGCGGCGTCCAGGCCTACGGCGGTGAGCCAGCGGGTGACATCGCTGTCGGCCTGTGCTCGCGTGATCAACCCATGGGCCAGTGGGCCCTCGGAGATCGTGTCGCCCACCCGCATGCGCGGGTTCAGCGAGGCATAGGGGTCCTGAAACACCATCTGTATGCGCGTGGTCACTTTGCGCTTGCCCACCATCACCGGTTCGCCACCCACGGCAGCATGGCCCAGGGTGGGGCCGAGGATGCCGGCGGCCACGCGGCCAAGCGTTGACTTCCCGCAACCCGACTCGCCCACCAAGCCCAGCGTTTCTCCCTGGTTCACCGACAGGGAGACGCCTTCCACAGCGTGAACCACAGTCGGGCTGGCGATCGAGCCGGTAAGACGTTTGGCAAGCCGCTCAGCAAGGGGGGGGACCGACGTGAAGCGACGCGTGATGTCGTCCAGATGAATGAATTGATTCACAGACCACTCTCCGAGGCAACGTGGATATTCAGAGGATGGTGGCAGCGCCAGGTCCGGGGGCTGTCGATGGTTTGCGCAGGGGCCGTGCTGCAAATGGCCGTGGCGTGGGCGCAGCGTTCACGGAAAGCACAGCCAGAGGGCAAGGACGTCAGGGCGGGCGTTGATCCGGGAATCTGCACCAGGTCGCGCCCGGGTGCGGTTCGCGAGGGGAGACTGTCAATCAAGCCCTGTGTGTAGGGGTGACGAGGGCGGCGCAGCACTTCGACCGTGGGGCCTTCCTCGATCAGGCGACCGGCGTACATCACCAGCAAACGGGACGCGAGCAAAGAGACGGTCGCCAGGTCGTGGCTGATCCAGACCAGGCTGACGCCAGCTTCACGCACCAGGGTTTTCATCTCGACCAGGATCTGCGCCTGGATCGATACGTCGAGCGCCGTGGTCGGTTCATCGCAGATCACCAGCGCGGGCTGGTTGAGGAAGGCGATGGCAATCGCCACGCGCTGCCGCATGCCACCCGACAACTCGTGTGGGTAGGCCTCAAGACGCCGCTCAGGGTCCGGGATGCCGACCTTGCCCAGCGCTTGCAACGCGCGAGCGCGCATCTGCGCTGCATCCGGTCGGCCATGGGCTTGCATGGCCAGTTGCATCTGCGCAAAGACCGTCAGCACCGGATTCAGGGTGCTCATCGGGTCCTGAAAGACCATGGCAATGCGTCTTCCGCGAAGCGTCCGCAGTTGCTGGCGGGACATGCCGACGAGTTCCTGCCCTTCCAGCCGGACCGAGCCGCCCGTGATCCGCCCGGGCAGATCGATCAGACCAAGGATGGAATACCCGGTGACGCTTTTCCCAGAGCCGGACTCGCCCACCAGTCCCACGATCTCACCGGCAAAGACATCGAACGAGACCCCGTCGACGGCACGGGCGACACCCGAACGGGTGGCGAACTCAGTCGCAAGGTCTCTGACCTGAAGCAGGGGTGCCGACGCACCTGGTGTCGAAATGCCCTTGTCCACAGAAGACTGCATTTCGCCCTTGGGCAGCGAGTTTTTGGGGTTGCTCATCGCTTGAGCCTCGGGTTGAGCTGGTCGCGAATCTGGTCGCCCACAAGGTTGATGGCGACGATCAGCACGATGAGCGCGATGCCGGGGTAAATCGAGATCCAATAACGACCCGACAACATGTACTGAAAACCATTGGCAATCAGCATGCCCAGAGAGGGCTCTGACACGGGCATACCCAGACCCAAAAAGGACAATGTGGCCTCGAGGGCAATCGAGCTGGCGACCTGCACCGTGGCTACGACGATCAGCGGCGGCAGGCAGTTGGGAAGCACATGACGGAACGCAACGCGGAACGAACTCAGTGGCGTTGACAAGGCCGCCTCGACATAGTCCTTGGAACGTTCGGCTGACGCAGCGCCGTGGGCGGTGCGCGCGAAATATGCGTACTGCGCTGTAACGAGCGCCGCGATCAGGGGCCACTTACCCTGGCCGAGCAAAGCTGAAAGCACCAGGGCCAGCAAAATGGCCGGAAAAGACAACTGAAGGTCGATGATGCGCATGATCAAGGCTTCAACACGTCCGCCGGCAAAACCGGCCAGTGTGCCCAAAGACGCTCCGATGACGAAGGCAATTGCGCCAGCCATCAGGCCCACCTGCAGAGAGATTCGCAGCCCGTACAGAATGCCCGAGTACAGGTCGCGCCCTTGCGAGTCGGTACCCAGCCAGTGGGTAAAGCCCTTGCTTCCCACATAGCCGGGTGGCCGGCGGGCGTCCATCAGCGCCAAGTTGGACAGATCGTAAGGGTCTTGAGGCGTGATCCACGGTGCCATCAGGGCCAGCAACACGATCAGCACAAGCACAATAAAAGCGACGACCGCTACACGGTCTTGCGCAAACTCTCGAAGGAAACCGCGCAGCGGTGTCTCCATCGGTGGGATGGCTGTGCTCATGAGGACTTGCGCGCACGCAGGCGCGGATCGAGGGCGGCGTAGGCGATATCCACCGTCAGGTTGATCGTGATGAACAGCAGCGATACCAGCATCAAATAGGCCACCATCACTGGCCTGTCCAGCACGGAG
>JBIKHW010000220.1:0-5938 GCA_044361935.1 Limnohabitans sp.
TGGCAAAGCCATTCGCGCCTTGGTGCTCACGCCCACCCGCGAATTGGCCGCCCAGGTCGAAGAGTCGGTGCGAGATTACGGCAAATACCTGCAGCTCGACTCCACCGTGATCTTTGGTGGTGTGGGCATGAACCCTCAAATCAGCAAGGTCAAAAAAGGCGTGGACATTCTGGTGGCCACACCGGGCCGTTTGCTCGACCTGCAAGGCCAAGGCTTCCTGGACTTGTCGACCATTGAAATTCTGGTGCTCGATGAAGCCGACCGCATGCTGGACATGGGCTTTATTCACGACGTGAAAAAAGTGCTGGCCTTGGTGCCCAAAGAAAAGCAGAGCCTGCTGTTCTCGGCCACCTTCAGCGACGAGATCCGCGAGTTGGCAGGCAACCTGCTCAAGAACCCGCAAAGCATTCAGGTCACGCCCAGCAACACCACGGTGCAACGCATCACCCAAGTCATCCACCCCGTGGGCCGCAGCAAGAAAAAAGATGTGTTGTTGCACATCATCCAGAAACACGACTGGAGCCAGGTGCTGGTGTTCACCCGCACCAAATTTGGCGCGAACAATGTGGCCGACTTCCTGACCAAAAATGGCGTCAAAGCCATGGCTCTGCACGGCAACAAGAGCCAAACCGCCCGAACACAAGCCTTGGCGGGTTTCAAGAGCGGTGACATCCGCGCCTTGGTGGCCACCGACATCGCTGCTCGCGGTATAGACATCGAAGACTTGCCACACGTCGTGAACTTTGAGATCCCGAACGTATCCGAAGACTACGTGCACCGCATTGGCCGCACTGGCCGCGCGGGCGCCAGCGGCGAGGCCGTGAGCCTGGTCTGCCTGGACGAAGAAGGTTTCATGATGGACATCGAGCGCTTCACCAAGCAGGAAATTCCAGTCCAGCTGCTCGAAGGCTTTGGCCCCGAGCCAGGCGAAGTGGCCGAGCCCATAGCCATGGGTCGCCAGACTTTGTGGGGCGGCGCAGGCAAGCCGCCAAGCCGCGATGTGATGGCTGCTGCCGCCAAGGCCGCACGCCAGGACATGATGCAACGCATCCGCGACAACAAAGCCCCAGGTGGCAGTTCAGGTGGACCCCGCCAGCCCCGCGCCGAAGGTCAGGGGCAGCCCCGGCCCTCGCGCAGTGCCCCGCCACCCTCACGGCGCAATGGCCCACAAGGAGCCCCGCGTTTTGAAGGCCAGAGCGATGGTCGCCGTGAAGGCGGCCGTGACGGTCAACGCGATGGCGGTCGTGGACAAGAGCAGCGTAGCGATCCGCGCTTTGACAACCGGGGTGACGGCCAAGGCCGTCCCGCACCCCGCGGTCCACGTCCTGAAGGCCGTGGCCCAGCCCGTGGTGGTCAAGGCGGTCAAGGTGGTCAGGACCGCCGCAGGGACGATGGCGACGAATTGCCACGCCACATTGATCCGCTCAAAACCACACAGTTTGCACGCCTGGACTTGCCCAACCGCAAGCCCGTGCGCACCAGCGGCCAGCCCGACCCGACCCGCACCAGCATCGACAGCCTGGCAAGCAGTGGCCGCCGCCATGGTGGTGGTGGTTACGGTGGCGGTGGCAACCGCGGCGGCAATGGTGGTGGCGGAGGCCGAGGCGGCTTCGGTCGCTGATCAGCCCCCTGCCCCATGAACAGAGCCCGCTTCAAGCGGGCTCTTTTTATGCCCCAAAGGGTGACAAAAATCAGTCGCGTACGAACAAGGTCACCAAGGGGTCAGGGCCGACTTGGCGGCTCCAGTGGCCGTGCACGCTGGCATCGAATGTGGCCCCATCGGGCAAGGTGTCGGCCGAGTAAAAGAACTCGCCGGGGCCAAAGGTGCGCGAACTGCCGTCTTGCAAAAAGATCTCCATTTGCCCACCCAACACAAACAGCCACTGCGGGTTGCCCGTGCAGTGGAATGTGCTGCGAAAGCCCACCGGGCTTTGGCGCAACTGGCAGGCACTGGCCGACATCAGGGCTGACAAACGGCTTTGTGGTGTGCCCTCGGTCAGGGGCACTTCTTCGTCGCGAAAACGGGCTCGGCCGTCGGTGTCGGTGAAGAGAATGACTTTTTTCAGGGCTTGCATGGCCGGGGCCTTTTTCTAAAAACAACAAGGCCAGATTGTCGCCGAGCCAACAGGCCGACCCAAGGTACGTGGCATAGACTGAAAGCCAAGCCCCGCGCCGAAGTGCCCCCGAAAGAACTTTTCGCTCAGCCACTTGGCCCAACACTTTTCGCGCCCCAACTTTTGCCCAATTAAAAAAGACGCCATGCAGACTACCCCTTTGAACATCGTTTTCCATGGCCAAAATGCGGCCAATTTTCGCCAAGGTTTTGAAGCACTGATTGCGCCGCAGCACCGCATCAGCGATTTGAGTGATGGACTGGACCGGCCGGGCGAGCAGTCGCTGTATGAAAACGCGGACGTGGTGATCGGCATTCAACTTCACAAGGCTATGCCCCTCCCCCTGAAGGCGCGGCTGTTCCACGCCCCGGCAGCGGGCACCGACGCCATCTCAACCGACCTGCTGCCCGCGCACTGCACACTGGCCAATTGCTTTGGGCACGAGAACGCGATTGCCGAGTACGTGATGGCCGCCTTGCTGACGCGGCATGTGCCACTGGCCCGCGCTGACCAGGACTTGCGCCAAGGCCAGTGGACGTTTTGGGCCGGTCGCCCAACCGCACTGCGCACCGAAATGGGGGCGCAAACCCTGGGCCTGCTGGGCTTTGGGCACATCGCGCAGGCCGTGGCCCACCGGGCCAAGGCCTTTGGCATGCGGGTGCATGTGGCCAACCGCAGCCCCATCCAACACCCCTTGGTGGACCAAAGCTGGACCCTGGACGGCTTGCACACTTTCATGGCCAGCGCCGACGCGGTGGTGGTTAGCCTGCCACTGACCGACAACACCAAGGGACTGGTGAACGCGGCGGCCCTGGCCGCCATGCGGACCGATGCGGTGCTGCTCAACGTGGGCCGAGGTGCGGTGATCGATGAATCCGCGCTTTACGAGGCCCTGAAATCGCGTCAAATTGGGGGCGCCGTCATCGACACCTGGTACCAGTACCCCACACCCACACAAAGCGAATGCGCACCATCGAAATTCGATTTTTCGGGGTTGGATAACGTGCTGATGACACCGCACATGTCGGGCTGGACAGCCGGCACGGTGCGTCGCCGACAGGAGACCCTGGCCGAGAACATCGGCCGCTTGAGCCGGGGTGAGCCCCTGATCCAAGTGCTGCACGTCGGTTGCCCGGGATGACAAACTAAAACCGTCATGCTGGACTTGATCCAGCATCCATCTTTTGTCTTTTCTCCAGCAACATTGAAATACATGGATCCCGGGTCAAGCCCGGGTCGACAAATTGCTTGCCCGGGATGGCAAATTGCTAGCCCTGTATGACAAATTGCATGCCAGAGATGTCCAACGAGGGCGATGTATCAGCTGCTTTGGCGTTGCACGATCTCGAAGCCCAGGTCCAGCTGGGGCTGTTCGGGTTCCTCACCACGCATCAGGCTCAGCAGCATGTCGGCCGCTGCCTGGCCAATGCGTGCTCGCGGCGTGCGAACGGTGGTCAGCGGGGGCAACATTTGGTCGCTGCCCGTCAGGTCGTTGAAGCCGGCAATCGCGACCTGATCCGGCACCGACACACCCATGCGCAGCGCCGCCATCAAGGCCCCTTGGGCCAAGTCGTCGTTGCAAAAAAAGATGGCGTCTACGGCCGGGCGCTGTTGCATGATTTGCTCGAACATCAAGCCACCCAAAGCCAACGATGAGGGTGCGGGGTTGAGGAATTCGAGCGTGGGGTCAAACACACCCGCCTCTTGCAAGGCCTGACGCCAGCCGTACAGACGCTGCATCACGCGCGGATCGAGTTGCGCCGCGGCAAAGGCGATGCGACGTCGGCCCCTGGCGAGCAGATGGCGCGTCATGGCAACGCCTGCATCGGTCTGCCGAAAGCCCACGCAATACAAAGTTTCGCCATCGCTGGCCGGCAAATCCATCAGGTGCACGCAGGGCACCTGGCTGCGGGCCATCAGCTGGCGAGTGGCCGGGTTGTGGTCCAGCCCGGTCACCAGCAAACCGGCCGGGCGGTGCAGCAATTGCTCACGCAACAGTTGCTCTTCTTCGCTGGGGTTGTAGTGCGTCACGCCCATGAGGGTCTGGTAGCCCGCCGCGCGAAAACGGGTCTGCGCGGCGTCGAGCAGGTCCACAAAAAGAGCATTGGACAGCAGTGGAATCAGGATGCCCACATGGTCACTGCGCTGCGAGGCCAGCGCCCGAGCCGCCGGGTCGGGCACGTAGCCGAGCATGTCCGACACGGCCGTGACGCGCTCGATCAGGGCCGGGTCCACCGCCCGTTCTCCGCGCAGCGCCCGCGAGACGGTGCTGGGGCTCACGCCCGCGGCGCGGGCCACATCACTCAGGGTCACGCGGCCTGATGCGCGGTGTTTTCGGGGCTGGGTAAGGGGGCTGGGCAAGGGTTTATCCGTAGAAGTTTTGGGCCAGTAGGTCTATAGGATAGCGCTATCCCGCAGATTTTGAAGACAAATCTTGCCAGAAGCGGATTTCCCAAAGCCAGCGGCCGAAAAGGCTTTCGAGCTGGGTGCCATTTTTTTTAAACCTCTTGGACAGCGCTGTCCAAAAGCGAGAAACAGGAGTTGTGAATTGTCCAAACCCGATGTGCTGGCCGTGGCCAAACTGCACCCTTTCTACCAAAAAGCCCTGGAGTCGCTGTACACAGTGCATGACCGCACGCATGTGACCGACCCGGCCGCCTTTGCCACCCTGGCCCCCCGCATCGTGGGTGTCGCCGGTACGGGCGAGGCCAGCGTGCCGCGCAGCCTGCTCGCGCAGTTGCCCAACGCCAAAGTGGTGGCGGTGTTTGGGGTGGGCTATGACGGTGTGGATGTGCCCGCCGCCATCGAGCACGGCATTCCCGTGACCCACACCCCCGATGTGCTGACCGACGATGTGGCTGATCTGGCCATGGGCTTGGTGTTGTCGGTGGGCCGTGCCATCCCGCAAGCGGACCAATTTGTACGTGCAGGTCAGTGGACCAGCGGCCCCATGGCCTTGGGCCGCAAGGTTTCGGGCGCACGCCTGGGCATCGTGGGCCTGGGCCGCATTGGCAAGGCCATCGCGCAGCGAGCCAATGCGTTTGGCATGTCGATCGCCTACACCGCACGCACGGCCAAAGCCGATTCCGGTTACAAGTTTTACCCCTCGGCCGCCGAACTGGCCGCCAACGTGGACTTTTTGGTGGCCATCACCCCCGGCGGCGCAGGCACCAAACACCTGATCAACGCCGAGGTGCTCAAGGCCCTGGGCCCGCGGGGCTTTTTGATCAACGTGGCGCGTGGCAGTGTGGTCGATGAAGAGGCCCTGATCGCCGCATTGCAAAATGGCACCATCGCGGGCGCTGGCCTCGATGTGTTTGCCAACGAGCCCCATGTGCCCGAGGCGCTGTGGAGCCTGCGCAACGTGGTGCTGACCCCGCACATGGCCAGCGCCACCACCGAAACGCGCCAAGCCATGGCCGATTTGGCTTTTGCCAACATGCAAGCGGGCATTGCGGGACACCCTCTGCACACCCCCGTGCCCGAGTGCAAAGCCGCCCTGAAATGAGCCACAGCCCGTGCACATGAATACCATGCCTTTGCGCCTGATCGTCATGGGGGTGTCCGGTTGCGGCAAATCGACCATGGCCAGCGCCTTGGGCGAACGCCTGGGACTCGACATGGTGGATGGCGACGACCTGCACCTGCCCGAGAGCGTGGCCAAGATGCGCTCGGGCATTGCCCTGCAAGACGCCGACCGCTGGCCCTGGTTGGACCGCATTGGACACTACCTGGCGCAAGCCCAAGAACCCGGGCGCGTGGTGGCTTGCTCGGCGCTCAAGCGGGTGTACCGCGATCGCATCCGCGAACAAGCCGGCGATGTG
>JBIKHW010000221.1:0-5882 GCA_044361935.1 Limnohabitans sp.
AGACTCAAGACAAGGTCCGGGAGGCGCAACAAAACACATGGCTGCAGCAAGATGCGCGCGTCCAAGCGCTCAGTGCGCAAAAGAGCAGATGGGAGGCCTTGCACCAAGCCTTGCTGCACGAAGCGGGGCCTGACTCAGTGCAATTGCTGCGTCTGCAACTCGATGCGCATACCCTGGAGTTGCACGGCCAGGCCAAAGATGTACAGCGCATGGCACAGGCGCGAGCGCGTTTGTCCAAGCCCATGTCAGAACCTCCGATGGACACAACATGGACGCTGGTCAGTTTGGTGAATGTGACAGGCGCTGAAGGGGTGGCCCCCCAGGCACCGCTGGAGTTCGTTTGGCAGGCGCCTTGGCCGCAGGTGGGGTTGGGTTCGATGGCAGGGGGTGCGACGCAAAGCCTGCCGTCGGCTGCGCCCTACAAGGAGCGACCCTGATGCGATCCGGCTTGTGGATCTGGCCAGTTTGGCCCCCCGCCTGGCAACTAGGTTGGCCCAACTTGTGGCGCGACCGGTGGCGCTGGTTGGCACGCCGCTGGGCGTTTGCCTTGGGTGGTTTGGTGGTGGGTATGTTGGGTTTTGTGGGCTGGCAGTTCGAGGCCTTCCAAGCGTTGCACGAAAGCGAGGCGCGGGTACTTGACCTGCAGGCAAAACTCCAGGCGCATGCGCAGGCGCAAGTTCAGTCAGAGCATATCAAGCCTGCGCCTGGGGCCGCTTTGAATACACCAACAGGTCCGCCTCCTGTCATGGCTTGGTGGCCAGTTCAAGGCACGCAGGCGGCGGTCTGGCCGCAACTGGAGCGCGCGATGGCGCAACATGGCTTGCGACTGCTGTCCTTGCGGCCTGAGCCACCCAGCCACGTGGGTGCTTGGCCGAGTCAGGCGGTGGCATTGCGACTGCAGGGCCGCTTTGACGAATGGGTGAACGCGTGGGCAGCCTTGAACGCGCGAGGTCCTGTGTGGGGCTTGGAGCGCTTGCGCATCACACCCCAAGAGGGTGGGGTAGCCATCGATGCCGTGCTGCGACTGTGGTTGTCCCCCGAGGCAACGCTCATGACCCAGTCTACCTGGACACCCGTGCCTGCCGATTGGATCCCTGCGCCGGTGCTGAACGGGCGGCACCTTGGAGCGGTAGCGCCCGTCTTTGTGGCGACGGCTTCGCCCTCAGAGACATCGTCCGGCGAGGCCGTTGGACTCAAGGTTTTGGGCCCCTTGCCCCTTTCAGTTGGGACGGCGTTTCGATCAAACGCCAAGGGGCTTGAAAGCCTTGATTTGGCACCGCCTATGCCGACGCTGTCGCCAGACCCCGCCGACTGGCCTTTGGACCAGGTCCGTCTAGTGGGCGTTTGGCAGCAAGGGCAGGGTGTACATCTCATTTTGATGGCTGGGCCGCACTGGGCACTTGCCCGTTTGGGCCAGCGCATCGGTCCGCAAGGCCATGTGGTCAACAGCATCCATGCCGGGGAAGTGCATTTGCGCGCAGCGGAAGGCCCGGTGTGGGTGATCGGTTTGGAAAAGGCAAAGCCATGAGATTCCGTTCACTTCCCTTGCCTGCATCCCCAAGCCAGATGTGGCGTGCTGCACTGTGCGCCTGCAGCTTGTGCATGACACCCGGCTTGGGTGCACAGAGTCCACAGCTGACCAAGTCGGATGAGCCTGTGGCGGTGTTGGCCTTGAAGGGCGACCAAACGCCGAGTCTCTCGGATGATACGCGCCCCATTAGCCTGAATTTCCAGAACGTCGAAATCACCACTTTGCTGCAGGTGTTTGCCGAGTTCACCGGCTTGAACCTAGTGGCCACCGACAGTGTGAAAGGTCAGGTGACGGTGCGCCTGAGCGACGTGCCTTGGCAGCAGGCTTTGCAAATTGTGTTGCGGTCTAAGGGCTTGGCCTCGCGTCTGGAGGGACGTGTGCTGTGGGTAGCACCCCAAGGCGAATGGGCCCAGCGTGAAAAAATGCAACTTGACGCGAAGGCCGCGCTGGAGGCTGTGAGCCCGGTTCAGATGATGAGCATGCGCCTGCAATATGCCCGGGCCGCGGATGTGGCGCAGCGCTTGCAAGGGGCCGGATCGGGGGGAGGAGGGGGGCGGTGGCTCAGCAGTCGGGGCAGTGTACTGGCCGAGCCTCGCACCAACCAGTTGTTCATCTCTGACCTGCCTCAGCGCCTAGCAGAGGTGCAAAAACTGTTGACCCAGCTGGACATTCCCGTGCGTCAAGTGATGATTGAGGCCCGCATCGTCGAGGCCGATGACCAGTTCGGGCAATCGCTGGGCGTACGTTTGGGGGCGGGCCTGGCGGTGCCTTTGCGTGTGAATCAGCGCGCCAACACCCTGGCCCTAGGGGCGGGCAATGCCGATACAGGTGCAGGGGTGGTCACGGGCAACCAGATCAAGTTGCCTGCGGGTTCTGCGGGACAGACCCTGAACACGCCCGCCAGTTTTGCTGTGTCTTTGTTCAACGCGGCGGCCGACCGGTTCATCAATGTGGAAATTTCCGCGCTGGAAGCCGATGGCCGGGGCAAGGTGGTCTCGCGTCCCCGGGTGGTCACGGCCGATCAGACCAAGGCCTTGATTGAGCAAGGCACCGAATTGCCGTACCAGACAGCATCGGCCAGTGGCGCCACCTCGATCACCTTCCGCAAGGCCAATCTGAAGCTGGAGGTCACGCCACAAATTACCCCAGACGGCTCGGTGGTGCTGGAGGTGGACGTCAACCGCGACAGCGTGGGCCAGATCACCCCGGCAGGTTTTGCCATCAACACCAAGCATGTCAAGACCCAAGTGCGGGTGGAAGACGGTGGCACCGTGGTGCTTGGCGGTATTTACGAGGAGACCGACCGCAACAACGAAGCGAAGGTGCCGGGTCTGGGGGATGTGCCGGGCTTGGGCTGGTTGTTCAAGAACCGCGATAAGGCGCAGCGCAAAAGCGAGTTGCTGATTTTTTTGACGCCCCGCGTCATGGCCGATGGTCCGGCACCCCTGGCCCCCTGAACTCAATTCGGGTTTTGCTGCAGTTCTGGAGTCCCTGCCCATGCGCAATCACAACGGCAAGGCCATAAACCATGTGGAATACACTTGTAAACCCTGAAGCCCAGGCCTCAAGCTTGGGGTTTGAAGCTGAATTTTTCTGCACGAGACTTCCTTTGAGTATCATTTTTGTGGGCCTTCCCGGCTCGGGCAAAACCACCATTGGCCGCCAGCTGGCGCGCCGCCTGGGTGTGCCGTTTGTCGATTCTGACCATGTGATCGAGCACCGCCTGGGTTGCTCGATTCGGGAATTTTTTGTACGGGAGGGGGAGGACAGCTTTCGCGATCTGGAGCAGTTGGTGCTGGATGAGTTGACCCTGACGCACCAAGGCGTTATCGCCACGGGTGGCGGGGCCGTCTTACGCGAAGCCAATCGACGCCACTTGCATGAACGTGGCCAGGTGATTTATTTGCGTTCCTCCCCCGAGGATGTATTCAGGCGCGTACGTCATGACACCGTCCGGCCTTTGCTTCAGGTGGACGACCCGCTCAGCCGTTTGCGCAGCTTGTTCGAAGCGCGGGACCCGCTGTATCGCGAAACGGCGCACTTTGTCATTGAAACCGGCCGCCCCTCAGCGGCCATGTTGGTCAACATGATCTGCATGCAGTTGGAGCTAGCAGGCCATCTGCCCATCAAAGACCAGGCTGCGTCGTAGCGTGAAGCGTGAAGCGTGAAGCGTGTCGGGTCCAGTGTCCGGCGCTCAACGCTCAACCTCCCGATTTACCCTGATATGTCCGGGTGCATGGGTGCAGGCAGCAAAATTGGTGCAAAATAGAACGGTCGTTCTTTTTTAGAGGCGCCATGACCGATCACAAATCTCCGTCCAAAGTTGAAACCTTGCCTGCGCCTGAGGCAGGTCGGCGCGTGCTCATCAAAGGACAGCAAACCAAAACCGTGATCATCGACGCCGCTTTGGGCCTGGCTTCGCAAATTGGCCTGGAAGGCCTGTCCATTGGCGCGGTGGCCGAGGTCACGGGCATGAGCAAGTCTGGTGTTTTTGCCCACTTCGGCTCGCGCGAAGAACTGCAGATTTCCGTTATTCGCGAATACCACGACCGTTTTGAGGCCGAGGTGTTTTACGCCGCCATGCAAAAACCCAGAGGTTTGCAACGCCTGCAGGCCCTGTTTGACAACTGGATGGTGCAGACCTCGGCCGAGATCGACTCGGGCTGCATCTACATCAGTGGCGCGGTTGAATTTGACGACCGCAGCGGCCCGGTGCGCGATGCGCTGGCCTCTTCGGTGTCCACCTGGCAAACCGCTTTGCGCCGCGCTGTGGAGCTGGCCCAAGACGAAGGCCAACTCAGCCGCGCATCCGACGCCCATCAGATCGCTTTTGAAATCCATGGCCTGATTTTGGCGCTGCATTACGAAGCCCGTTTTTTGCGCAACCCAACAGCCGCTGACCGCGCCCGCCAAGGCTTTCAGCACATCCTGACCCGCTACGCAGGCGATGGCACACCTGCCGCGACCGAGCCCATCAGCGCCTCCAAACCGCCCAAGTTCATGGCCGTGACCAAGGCCCGTCGTAAGCCGTCGAGCGACTGATTTCCCCCAATTTCTTACACACACACTGACTCAAGGAGCCACCCATGCCCGTCTATAACCCACCCCTGCGCGACATGCAGTTTGTTTTGCATGAATTGCTCAACGTGAGTGCTGAACTCAAGGCCTTGCCCAAGCACGCCGATACCGACGCCGACACCATCAATGCGGTGCTCGAAGAAGGCGGCAAGTTTGCTTCTGAAGTGGTTTTTCCTCTGAACATTTCGGGCGACGCCCAGGGCTGCCAGCTCAACCGCGACACGCACGAGGTCAAAGCGCCAGACGGTTTCAAAGCGGCTTATGAGCAGTACGTGGCCGGTGGTTGGCCATCGCTGAGCTGCGATCCCGACTTCGGCGGTCAGGGATTGCCGTTTGTGGTTAACCAGTGCTTTTACGAAATGCTCAATTCGTCCAACCAAGCCTGGACCATGTACCCCGGTTTGAGTCACGGGGCCTATGAATGCCTGCACGCCCACGGCACGCCCGCGCAAAAAGCCTTGTATTTGCCCAAGCTGACCAGCGGCGAATGGACCGGCACCATGTGCCTGACCGAGCCGCATTGTGGCACCGATCTGGGCATGCTGCGCACCAAGGCCGAGCCTCAGGCTGACGGCACCTACAAGCTTAGCGGTCAGAAGATTTTCATCAGCGCTGGCGAACACGACTTGGCCCCCAACATCGTGCACCTGGTGCTGGCCCGCCTGCCCGATGCACCCCCCGGCAGCAAAGGCATCAGCCTCTTCATCGTGCCCAAGTTCAACGTGGCCGCCGACGGCAGCATGGGCGAGCGCAACGGCATTTATTGTGGCGGCTTGGAGCACAAAATGGGCATCCACGGCAACGCCACTTGCCAGATGGTTTTGGATGGCGCCGTAGGCACCTTGGTCGGCCAGCCCAACAAAGGTTTGGCCGCGATGTTCGTGATGATGAACGCCGCCCGTTTGGGCGTGGGCAACCAGTCGCTGGGCCTGACCGAAGTGGCTTACCAAAATGCATTGGCCTACGCCAAAGACCGCGTGCAAATGCGCTCGCTCACCGGCGTCAAAGCCCCCGGAAAACCCGCCGACCCGATCATCGTGCACCCCGATGTGCGCCGCATGCTCATGACGGCCAAGGCCTACGCTGAGGGCGGCCGTGCCTTGGCCTGCTACTGCGCCTTGCTGCTCGACAAGGAAATCAACCACCCCGACGAAGCGGTGCGAGCCGAAGCCGCCGAAGTCGTGGCCCTGCTCACGCCTATCGTCAAGGCCTTCACCACCGACAACGCCTGGGAGGCGACATCGGCCTGCCAGCAGGTCTTTGGTGGCCACGG
>JBIKHW010000018.1:0-19298 GCA_044361935.1 Limnohabitans sp.
AAAGTGGGCCGCAAAGTCACCATCAAATTGGGCCTGGACGCAAGCGCGCAAAGCCGCGAAGCGCGCGTTGTTTTTGTCTCGCCCGTCACCGATCCGGCCAGCGGTTTGGTGGAAGTGATCGCCGAGTTTGACAACAAAGACGGCTCCGTGCGCCCCGGCATCACCGGCCGCATGGTGTTTTGAGTTGACTGCCCATGACGCTTGATGCCGTGATGACCCGCTCCAATGCAGCCACTCAGGCCAGTGCCCGGCTGGCTGCCCTGGCGCATTTTGACGGCCCCGTGGAGGCCTTTTGGCCCTTGTACCTGCAGGCCGTGGCGCAGGCCTTGACGGCCCGGCGCGTGCTGCTCTTGACCTCGGCCGTGGGACGTCCCTGGCAGGCCCGGGCCCAGTGGCCTGCCCAAGGCTCAGACGCACCGGGTGACGCCGACTGGACCATGCACCTGGTGGAACAGGTCAAGGGCGGCCTGCCCCATGCCCAATGCAACGAGGCCGATGAACTGGCGCTCGTCATGA
This sequence comes from Limnohabitans sp., assembly GCA_044361935.1. Taxonomy (GTDB): domain Bacteria; phylum Pseudomonadota; class Gammaproteobacteria; order Burkholderiales; family Burkholderiaceae_C; genus Limnohabitans_A. The sequence continues at coordinate 517 of JBIKHW010000018.1, forward strand.
TGGCGCCGTCCGATCCGGGCACACCGGTGTTTGCGGTGGTGGCGCTGGCCGTGGACACCAGCGAGTGGGAGGAAGACGGCCTGTGTGCCTGGGCGGCACTGGCTGCGCCCATTCCCGCCTTGTTTGGCGTGCAAAGCCAGTCGCGTGCGCAGGCGCTGGCAGCTCAAAAGGCTTTGCAGACAGCAGCCGCTGCGGCACCCGGTACGGCCGTTGCGGCCGAATCAGTGGCCCCCTCAAACAGCAGCGCCGAAGTGCAAACACGTGCAGAGCGCTTGCACGACATCTTGCGCCTGAGCATTGCGCTCAGTCAGGAGTCGCGCTTCATGCCGCTGGCCATGGCCTTGTGCAATGAGCTGGCCCTGCGTTTTGACTGCACCCGCGTGTCGCTGGGCTGGGTGGATGGTCATTATGTGCGCTTGGTGGCCGTGAGCCATGTTGAAAATTTCGATGCCAAGTCCTCCGCTACCCGTGCGCTGGAAGCGGCCATGGAAGAAGCACTCGAGCAAGACCGTGTGCTGCTGTACCCCGCGCCAAAAGACGTGGGGCAGGTCCTGCGCGCGCACCAGGCCTATGCCGACGCGCTGGCCGTGCCTTACCTGAGCACCGTGCCTTTGACCCGGGGTGAAACCGTGGATGCGGTGCTTTGTCTGGAAGGCCAAAGCGCCTCGCTCAGCGAATCGCAGCTCTGGGAGTTGCGTCTGATGGGCGAGTCGGTTTCTCGCTGGTTGGTCACACTGCATGCACAAGACCGCTGGTTTGGTGCGCGCTGGTGGCATGCGCTGGCCCAGCAAGCGCGCACATTTTTGCAACCCAAGCACAGCGCCCTCAAGCTCACAGGCGTGACGGCGGTGGTGCTGCTGTGTGTGCTGTTCATGTTGCCCTGGGCTTACCGGGTTGATGCCAGCCTGGCCATTCGCAGCCAGGATTTGCTCTTCATGCCCGCGCCGTTTGACGGCTATTTGCGCAAGGTGCACGTCAACGTCGGCGATCAGGTGGCCTCGGGCGACATCCTGGTCGAGCTCGACACCCGTGACCTGAGCCTGGAGGCCGCCATGGCAGAAGCCGAGCTGGCGCGCCACGCCCGTGAATCGGAAAAAGCCATGGCCGCCCAGCAATTGGCCGAGATGCAGATTGCCGCGGCCCGCCAGCAGCAATCGGCGGCGCGACTGGACATGATCCGTTACCAGCTGGGCAACGCGCAGGTGCGTGCGCCCTATGCCGGGGTGGTCATCGAAGGCGATCTCAAAAAGAATCTGGGTGCGCCGGTGCGCAAGGGCGATTTGTTGCTCAAGCTGGCCCAGACCACACAAAGCTATGTCGAGCTGGAAATCGACCAGATTTACATCCACGAGGTGCGGGTCGGCAGCCAAGGTGAATTTGCCCTGGTAGGACGGCCGCAAGAGCGCTACGGCATCACGCTCACGCGCATCGACCCGGCCGCGACCCACCGCGATGGCCGCACCTTTTATCTGGCGCGCGCCCAGGTGGCGGGTGGCCTCAAGCCCGATTGGCGTCCCGGCATGGGTGGCACAGCCAAGCTGCACGCGGGTGAGCGCAGCCTGATCTGGGTGATGACGCAACGCACGGTGCGCTTCTTGCGGGAGTTCTTCTGGTTATGAGTCTTGAAGAGGCCAGTGGCAAGACTTTCAGCGACGCCTGGCATCGGGTCTCGGGGGTGCGCGCCCACCTGCGCACCAGCGTGGCTTCCCATCGGCAAACTTTTGGGGGTCAGCCCTGGGTGGTGTTGCGCGACAAATTCAGCAACGAATGGTTTCGCGTCTCGCCCGATGCCTTTGCCTTTTTGTGTCGCCTGACCGATGGCCGCACCGTAGACGAGGCCTGGAATGACTGCCTGGCGCACGACGCGAACCGTGCGCTCACCCAGGAAGAAGTCGTGCAGCTGCTGGGGCAGCTCAATTTGTCGAACCTCCTGCAATACGACCGGAGCGATTCGCAGGCCAGTTTGTTTGAGCGCTTTTCAAAGCGCAAAAAACGTGAGATGTGGGCGTTGATGATGGGATTTCTGTCCATCAAGTTGCCCCTGTTTGACCCGGACCGCCTGCTGGCTTGGGCCATGCCCGCGATCCGCGTGGTCTACAGCCGTTGGGGCTTTGTGGTGTATGCCGCCTTGCTGTTCATGGGCGCCAAAGCCTTGATGGAAGAGTCCGATCACCTGTTCGACCAATCGGCCGGTCTGCTGGCGCCATCGAATCTGGGGCTGCTGTATGTTGGCTTTTTGTTGTCCAAGGTGCTGCACGAAATCAGCCATGCCGCGGTGTGCAAGCTCTTTGGGGGCGAGGTCCACAAGATCGGCGTGATGCTGCTATTTTTTGCGCCCATTCCCTATGTGGACGCAACCGCCGCCTGGGGTTTTCGCAGCCGCAGGCAAAGGGTGCTGGTGGGGGCCTCTGGGGTGGTAGCCGAGCTGGCCCTGGCCGCCTGCGCCGCCATGCTGTGGGCCAACACGGCGCCCGGCACGCTCAATGCGCTGGCCTACGACATCATGTTTGTGGCCAGCGTTTCATCTGTGTTCTTCAATCTGAACCCCTTGCTGCGCTTTGATGGCTACCACATCCTGGTGGATCTGGTGGACATACCCAATCTGTACCAACGCTCGCGCGATCAAATGCGCTACTTGGCCGAGCGCTATATCCTGCGCTTGAACAACCCCCAACCGGCGGCGCGCACGGGCCGCGAGGCCATTTTTTTGCCGCTGTATGGCGTGGCCAGCATCCTGTACTGGGTGCTGCTCATGTCCACGATCATCTTTTTCATCGCGGGTGAGTACCTGGATCTGGGCGTTCTGCTGGCGGTGGTGCTGTTTTTCACCGCGGTGGTCATGCCTTTGTACAAATTCATCAAGTATTTGCACAGCAACCCGCAGCTGGGTTACCAGCGGGGCCAGGCGGTGGCGATTTCGGCCGGGTTGTCGGTGCTGGTGCTGGGCACTTTAGGGGCGGTGCCCGTGCCTGACCAGATCCGCGTGACGGGAGTGGTCGAAGCGGTCCAGTCGCGCCAGCTGCACACCGAAACCGAAGGCTTCATGACCGAACTGCTGGCCCGGCCGGGTGCCGTGGTGCAAGCGGGGCAGCCCCTGGTGCGCCTGCACCACCCCGAGCTGGCTTTTGACATTCGGGGTGCCCAAATGCAGCGCGACCAGATCCTGTCGCAGGAAATCCAGGCCATCTCGAGGCACTCGACCGATTTGAGCGCGATCGAGCAGCAATTGCACGCCGTGGAGAAAACCCTGGCCGATTTGCATTATCGGCAAGCGGCGCAGCTGATCCGTGCGCCTATCACCGGCATCTGGAGCGCCAGTGAGCTGGACGCCAGCCACGGCCAATGGATGGCCCGAGGCGCGGCCGTGGGCACCATCGTCAACGAAGACCGCTGGCGTTTTGTGGCGGTCTTGCCTCAAGTGGCCAGCCATGTCTTTGATGACCGCATTGCCCGCACCGAGGTGCGCCTGCGCGGGCAAGAGGGCATCAACATCCCGGTGGCCGCCACCTCGGTCATGCCCTTTGAACAAGGCCAGCTGCCCTCCAAGGCCCTGGGCATGGCCGGTGGGGGCGATTTGGCCGTGTCCCCTTCCGACCCCCATGGTTTGACGGCGGCAGAGCCGTTTTTCCGCATCGAGTCGAGCTTCAAATCCGAAGCCAGAGCCGACGGTGGTGACAGTGATTTGCCCCTCTTCGTTCATGGCCGCATAGGCACCATGCGCATCACGCTGTCCAACCGCCCATTGCTGGTGCAGTGGGAGCGCAAGCTGCGCCAGTTCTTCCAGAGGAAGTTCCGCGTATGAACATGGCGGCACTGCCTGGCACTTTGTTGCCCCAGTCTGCGGCCCCTTGGGCCGACCGGGCCCCGGTGCTGGCGCGGGCCTGTTCACTCGCGCCCATGGAGAAGCTGCCCGAAGGACTGGATGCCTTTTTTCATGGCCTGCAAGGGCATTGGCTGCGCTGGCGCAGTGCCCAGCTGCCCTTGGCACAACAGGCCCAGTCCGCGCTAAAGGCCTGTGAGGCTCTGGACGATGTGTCGCCGCAAGACCTGCACGCTCGCGTGCAGCAGGCCGGTGTCTGCATGCGCCTTGACCCGGAGCAGGCCAAAGGCCAGCTGATTGAGGTGCTGGCCACGCTTGGCCAGGTGGCCTGGCGTGAGCTCGGCCTGAAGCCCTATGCCGTGCAGTTCATGGGGGCCATGGCCATACACCGGGGTTTGCTCGCCGAGATGGCCACCGGCGAGGGCAAAACCCTCACGGTGGGCATGGCCGGTGTGCTGGCGGGTTTGAGCGGGCGGGCCTGCCATGTGATCACGGCCAACGACTACCTGGCCCAACGCGACGCCGAAAAACTCACGCCCCTCTACCGGGGCTGTGGCCTGACGGTGGCATCGGTCTTTGGTGAATTGGACGCCCAGGACCGGCCCGCCCGCTATGCGGCCGATGTGGTGTACCTGACCGCCAAAGAGTTGCTGGCCGATCACCTCAAGGACCAACTCGGGCCGGGCACACAAGAGCACCTGAACCAGCAGGCCTTTGGGCACTGGTTGCATCCCGAGCGGCCGGCCGCTGCGGACGGCCGTTTTTTGGTGCGCGGCTTGCACACGGCCATCGTGGACGAAGCCGACAGCATCCTGATCGACGAAGCCGTCACGCCGCTGATTTTGTCCGCGCCCCGTGCCAGCAGCGGTTTGTCCGAGGCGGTCTTGCTGGTTTCTGCTTTGGCCGACACGCTGCAAGAAGGCCCGGATTACAGCGTTACCCTCCAAAGCCAGAGCATCACTCTCCTGCCGCCAGCCCGTGAACGCCTGACCAGCCAGGCCGAGCCACTGGCCGATCTGTGGCGTCCAGCGCCCCGGCGTGAAGAGCTCTTGCGGCAAGCCCTGATGGTGCGCCACTTCCACAAGCCCGGTCAGCACTATGTGGTGCAAGACGACGAAGTGGTTTTGCTCGACGAGTTCACAGGCCGCATGACGCCCGGGCGCACCCTCACGGCCGGTCTGCACCAGGCCATCGAGGCGCGTGAAGGGCTGACCATCACCGCCCCCAACGAGTCACTGGCGCAGATGAGTTTTCAGGCTTTTTTCCGCTGCTTTCGCAAACTGTCTGGCAGCACAGGCACCGCCTGGGAAGCAGCCAGCGAGCTCTGGCGTGTCTACGGCTTGCAGGTGGTGCGCATCCCCACGCACCGCCCGCGCCAAACGATTTACCACGCCCCTGTGCTGGTTGAGCAGTCTGCCCACAAGTGGGCCGCTGTGGTGCAAGAAGTGCTGGCCGAACGGGCCAAAGGCAGGCCGGTGCTGGTCGGGGTGCGCAGCATCACCAGCAGCCAGCTTTTGGCAGAGCATTTGCAAGCGGCCCAGTGCCCCGTCAGCGTGCTCAATGCCCTGGCCCACGCCCAGGAAGCGGACATCGTGGCCCAGGCCGGAGCGCCGGGCCGGGTCACGATTGCCACCAACATGGCCGGTCGCGGCACCGACATTGGCCTAGGCGAGGGCGTGGCCGAGGCGGGTGGCCTGCATGTCATCGTGGCCGAAAGCAACGACTCGGCGCGCATTGACCGGCAATTGGCAGGCCGCTGTGGCCGCCAGGGCGACCCTGGGAGCGTGTCGGTGTATCTGTGTCTGGCTGACGAATTGGTGCAGCGCCTGATGTCCCAAGGCCTGCGGCGTCTGGTATTGGCTGTGTCCAGCCGCAGGGGGGAAGTTCGCCAGCCGTCTGCCCGCCCGTCGCCCAGCAGCCGGGTGGCGGCGTGGGCATTTCGCCGGGTTCAAAAGCGCGCCGAGCGCCAAGCCTTTTTGCGCCGCTGGTCTGTGCTGCGCTCTGACGACTGGATGGCCTCAGCCTTGCCTTTTGGCGGTCGCCGCAAAGGAGGCCCAGCATGAGCCCCTACATGGCCTGGCCCTGGACAGCGAAATCGCCCCATGCCCGCCGTTATGGCGCGGCCCTGAACTGCATGCTGCAAGAAAGCCAGGGTCTGCCATCTTCGGGCTGGGAGGTGTCGTGCCGCCTCAGCCCCTCGGGCGCACGGGCGGACCGCCTGCTGTTGGGCTTTGCGGTGCAGGGCGCGGCCCGCTCGCGCATTGCCGGGCTGTCAAAAAGCATCGGCATGCCTGGGGCCATGACACAGTCGTTTGACGCCTATGCACCCGAGGCCCGGCAAATCCTTTTGGCGGCCGACATGGGGCCGCACGGCGTGGAGCGCCGCGCTTATCTGGAGTTTTCAGAGCACCAGCGCCCCCCGGCGCAAGGCATCGTGATGCGCGGCTACAAGTGGCGTGTGGGCGCCGATGCACACAGCGCAGACGATGTCTCCACCCGCATCACCGATTACCTGCGCATCAAGATCCAGCCCAGCGACTTGCTGTCGTTTTTGCAGACCCTGCCCGGGGTTCCAGAGGTGGCGCACCCGACCTATGCGGTGGCCGACTTTGCCGTGCGGGAGGCTTTGGCGCAGCGCCCGGACTGGAACGGTTTTGAATATTGGGCCGTGACCGAACAAGCCTCTGACAGAGGGTCTTGCTGCGTGCGCTTGCACGACAGCGGCTTGAACATGGGCGCGCTTTGGCCCGTCGTTGCGCCACTTTTGGGCACCTGGTCACTCGACAGGGCTGCCCACGAATTGTTGTTTTCAAAAATGGGTCATCGGCCCCTTGGATGGATTGCAGCGGGCGTAGACGCCCGGGGCGAACCTTTCGTGACTTTTTATTGTGATGCCGGACGCGATGACGCCCGGCAAGCGCTTGCCGCAGGAGGCTTCTATGAGTCGTATCAAATCTAAAAATCTTTCAAAGCCCCCATTCGCCCTGAAGAAAAACAGGGTCCAGCTCGAAAAGCTCGAAGAGAGGGTGCTGCTGTCGGCCGAGCCTCTGCTGCAACTGAACAAGACCGTCACGCCGGTCACGGCCGACAACGTGTTGCTGGACCTGCGTTCTGGCAATGCCGTTGACAGCCAGCGTGACACTCTGATGTCTGCCGACGCCCTGTCTGCCCAGATCATCGATTTGAGCAAAGGCATTGACCAAAATGCCGCTTTGCTCTCTTGGGAGTCCAGTGGCCTCATGACGCTGGGGCAAGGCGTGAATGGCCTGATGCTGGACCTGGGCGCTGGCAGCGACACCGTGCGCGTGAGCAGCCTGGAAGATGGCCGCATCAAGGTCGCCAGCGACAGCCTGTATGACCTGGTGTTCGCCAAGCCGGTGAACTTTTTCGGCATTCGGGGTGGCGCGGGTGTGGACCGGGTGATTTTTGACAACACCAACCTTGGCGGTGCTGGCCTCAGCGTGGACGCCGAGAGCATCGAGGTGTCCAAAGACAAAACCTTGACCGCCGGCCGCGACGTGATGTTCCTGGCCATGGCCAGCATCACCCAGACGCCCAGTACCTCGACCGACGCCAGCGTCACCAGCTTGGTGGATGTGCAAGGCGCGCTGGTGACCAAGGGCTTGGTCACCTTGTCTGCGCGTTCAGCGGTGGACATGCAAAGCGTGCTGAACGGAAGCACGGCCAATTTGTCCTTGAGCGCCACGGCCAAGGCGGATGCGCGCGTGGGCAAAGAGGGCTCGGTCAGCGCCGCAGGCTTGCAGGTGATTGCCACCACTGACATGCGTCTGGTGGCCGAACTCTCGGGCGTGAGCAGTGGTTTGCTGGCCTTGAGCGCCACACAAAGCAGCCATGCCGCCTTGCTGGGCAATGCCCAGGTGGTCATCGCTGCCCGCAGCGGCGACACCGCACCCCAGGTGCTGGTCGAAGCCAGTGGCCTGACCCAGCTGCGGGGCGTGGTGGGCATGTCCGGCAACTCGCTCGAGGACACGATAGATCCCACCCAGGTGAATGGCACGATCAAGCTGGACCGTTCGGTGCTGGCCGATGTGGGCGATGGCACGGGCTCTGTGGTGGTGCGTGCGGCCGACGGCCAAGCTGCACCCAGCTTGAGCGTGAGCGCCTATACCGGTGACCGCGCCAGTGGCGGTGTGTATGGCCAGATGGTGGCCTCACCCTATGGCGCACAGGCCAACACGATCAAGAACCGGGTGGGCGTGTCGGTGAACACCCCCAACTCGGACCCTGACAAGAAAAATGAGGTCAATCTGGACCTGTCCCGCCTTGACCTGATGGCCATGGACCGGTCGACCTACACCAGCATTGGGCGCACTGCGCTCAACACCGGTGACACCGCCACCAGCACCTTGCTCAAATCCGCCAATGTGTTGACCTCAGGCGCTGTGACGGCGGTCGCGCTGGATGCGGCCACTTTCAGCGCCACAGGTGGTGGCTACAAAGTTGACTTCACGGGGGATGGCACCCTGGGGGTGTCGCACGCCGGTAACCTTGTCCTGGCCCAGGTCAGCAGCCAGATTGACAGCTCGAATATCGATGCGCCCAACGTGTGGGCCTATGCCAAAGGCGCGCAAATCCTGAACGCCAAGATCAGCGCCAGCGAACTCGGTCCGATTTCATCGGGGCAGATCAATGAATGGGTGGACGTCAAAGCCCAGCGGGCATGGAACCAGTTCAATGGCGGCGTACAACTCGATATCAACGCCTCAACCTTGACGCTTTCGGGCGGTTTGTCTGCAGGCGCTTCTGCGCAGGCCAAGATCAAGGCCATCGCGCCTGCCGGGGCCATGCAGGCCAGCGTCTTCACGGGCCTGGACAAACAGGAGTACTCGTATGCCCGCAACGTGGTCGGCTGGAGCGAGGAAAGCGGCAACACCCTGTCGCTGTCCAAACTCGGTGGTGGCGAGTCCGGGGTCGGCGCCGTGTATCTGGTACAGGCCAATTTGCGCGACAGCACCGTCACGGCCAAGGATGCCGTCTCGCTGGAGGCCCAATCCAATCTGCAACTCGATGCCCTGACCGGTGCCCTGGTGGCCGGTACTGGCTCCGAAGCCGCAGCGGCCTTGCTGCTCAAAGTGGGGGCCACCGGTCTGGTGGCAGGCAACCGCCTGCGCTCTGACACGACAGCCCGCATCAGCGACTCCAAAAATGACAAGAAGCTCCTAGCCGGTGGTGCGGTGACTGTGACGGCCAAGGACGCCGGCACGGTCAATGCCTCGGTGGGCAGCTTGAGCTATGCCCAAACGAGCGCCAGTGGCAGCCTGGTGCTCAATGACCTCACGCGCACCTTGTTGGCCAAGATCGACACCACCTCGGTGGATGTTGGTTCGCTCCAACTGCAAGCGCTGGACACCGCCACCATCACGGCCAAAAGTGCAGGCACTTTGGAGGCCGATGGCGAACAGGTTTTCAAAGATTGGTCTGCTTTGGCCCATGAGGGCTCGGTCACCACCAACTGGCTCACGGGTTCGGTGCAGGCCCTTGTGGACAGGGTTCAGCTCAAGGCCTCTGGCGATGTGTCGCTCAAGGCCAGCAGCCAAGCCAAGCTCACGGCCGACAACCAGCTCGACTACCGCGATGCCGACGGCAGTGCGCTGGCCTACAACCGCATCGGCAAAGCCAGCAGCGGTGTGCTCAAAGGTTCCCTGGACGATCTGCTCAAGGCCGAAAACCCCACGAGTGAGGCCTACAAGGTGTCGGCCCTGCTGCAAGACGGCACCATCGAGGTGGGTGGGGCATTGGCTTTGCTGGGCGATTTGTCCATCACGGCCAGCGCCATCAGTGGCCTGACGAAATCCGAGCTGAGCGCGATCCTGGCGCAAAACGCCAGTCAGGCGCAGGCCGAAGCCCGTATCAACATGACGGACAGCAGCACCCAGCACTATGTGGGCGGGCTGCTGAGTGTGGATGCCAAAGACGCCTCCAAATTCACCAGCTCCAGCGTGCTGGCCATCCTGGGGAATGTGACCACAGGCGATATGGGCGCGCGCAATGAGGTGCGTCACCGTGCTGATGCCAAACTCAACCAGGTCAGCATCTCGACCGGAGCGGGCGTGCGTGTGCAGGCCGAGAGTTCGCAAGCCATTGACGCCACCCTCAAAGGCAAAATCGTTGGCTCATTCGGTGCGGGTGGCGATGTCTTGGCCGTCAACACCATCCTGGGCGGCACCACGGCCCTGGTGCAAGGTGGACGCATCGACACGGCCGGTGATGTCAACATCAAGGCCACCAACCAAAGCAGTATCCAGGCCAACAACCATGCCTCGGTCAGTGGTGGCGGCTCCAAGACCATGGTGCTGGCCTTCAACGTCATGGGCTGGGACGGCATGGCCTTCAACAAGGCCTCACGCAGCGATTACTCCTCGCCCGATCTGGGCACCGAAAAGTCGCTCGAAACACTTGCCGGGATCATCAACGCCCCGGTCATGGCCGCAGGCCATCTCACGGTCAAGGCCACCATGCAGGCCGCCCAATTGGCGCGGGTTGCCGCTGACAACGATGCGGGTTTCTTTGGCGGTGGCGGTTATGTGACGGCCACGCACCGCATCAGCACTCGCACCGACGCCTGGATCGGCACAGCCGCGCAGGCCACACCGGTGGACGGGCGCACCCAAGTGCTCGATCTGCGGGTGGGGGGCAACCTCACGGTGCAGGCCGATGACAGCTCCAAGATTGACGCCTCGGTGGACCTGGCCAGCACCGGCGGTCTGGCCGCCGTGGGCGGCACCGTGGTGCGCAACTTCCTGTCGCAAAACGTGAACGCCACGCTCGATGACCTGGACCTGTCCACGGGCGGCAACGTCACTGTCGATGCAGCCAACGAGGCCAGCGTGCGCTCGATCCTGTCGGGGTCTGCGTCCACCGTCGGCGACACCTGGCCTGGGCTGGGCGGCATCGCGGTCAACAGCCTGATTGCCACCAACGTGATTTTGGGCAAACTCAATGCCACCATCACCGACAGCGATTTGGTGAGTCGGGGCAATTTGTCCGTGCTGGCCAACAACCGCTCGGCGATTGAATCCGACAACACGGCCAGCGCCAGCGGCAGCCTGGCTTCGGTCGGTGTTTTGTCGGCCTACAACAGCATGGGCTGGAAAACGCCCAAATTGTCTGACCTCACGGTCAGCAAACTGCTGAACAACGAAGGCACGCAAGACCCGCTCAATGCCCTGGCCCGTATCCGCAACACCGCGTTGACAGTGACCGGTGACACCACACTGGACGCGGCCCTGGCGGCCACGCTCAAAGCCCACATTGACAACTCCTCCTCGGGCACCATGACCTCCGCGTCGGTAGGTCTGGTGATGAGCTCCAACCTGGTGGCCAGCTCGGCGCAGGCCGACATGCTCGACGCCCGCTCTGCTGTGTCCGGCGTGCCGGGCAAGGCCAGCGTGGGTGGCGCTCTGAGCATCCATGCCAGCAATGCCCCGAATGTGCAGGCAGAAAGTCTGCTCAAGTCGGGCAGCGGTGACCGCACCAGCGGCGCCAACAACTTGATCAGCGCTGACTATGGCAGTGGGGACGGCACCCAAAGCATCAAGTTCGGCAGCAAAGTGCGCGTGGCCGAGAACTACCGCGAAGGCGGCGAGGGTGGGGCGGTCTACCGTTACATGGGCGGCGACACCGTTTCTCTGGATTTGGGTGAGCAAGACTACAGCGACGAGGGTTACTGGATCAAGGAAGACCCCTCGGCAATGACCGAAGGGGTGGCCGGTTCTTTGTTGGGCCTGGGCAAGGATGCCTTGCAGGTGGTGGACCTGTATTCGCGCGCGACTTCTGACGAATCGTGGACGGACATCAAAACCAAGAGCGTGGGCTCCATGGGCAAGGCCGAGGTACAGACCCTGACCGTGACCCCGGCCGCCACACCCGGCGGTTCATTCAGTTTGGCTGCGGGCGATGTGCAAACCGGTCCGATCCAGCTGCTCAGCCTGGGCAAGCCCCAGGCCGAAGTGCAGACACTGACTTTGGTCAATGTGGCCGATGCCACAGAGTCGACGCTGGAAATTTCCTTGGCCGGCCAAGATGCCCAAACCTTGATGCTCGACGACACGGCGCTGGGCAACGCCATTCAATTGCAAGCCCTGCTGGAAACTTGGCTGGGCGTGGGCAACGTGCAGGTCACGGTGCAAGACAATCAAGTGGCCGGTTGGGGGTTTGACATCACCCTGACAGGGACCCTGGTGGGGCAGAACATCGGCCAGATCCAAGCCAAAGTCCTCACCTCGACCGGTGCCAAGCATCTGGCCGTGCAAACGGCCACGCTGCGCCAGGGCATGGCCGCGCCCACACGGGCCGATCAGGCTTTGCTGATACAAGCCGCCTTGCGCGAGGCTTTGGCAGAAAACGCTTTGACAGTCACCCCAGGCAGTGGCACCGATCAAACCTACACCGTCAGCTATGCCCTCGAGGGCGACCGTGCGCAGCTGCGCGCCATCCATCTGTCCAAGGGCCTGAAGATCGTCAGCGATACGACACAAGCTGGACAAGCCGCAGTGGGCAACGTCTACGACGTGGCCTTGAAGGACCAACAGTCGGACCAGAAGTTTGACCTGCAATTCAGCTACAAGGGCAAAACCTACACGGCCAAAGGCATCGTGGCCGAGGCCTCGTCCGCACAGCTGCGCGACGCGATTTTGGGTGCCCAGGACGCAGACCTGAAAGCCTTCCGTGCAACCGGTTTGTCGGTGCTCGTGCAGCAAGTGCCCGCCGCGGGCGGCGGCACGCTGTGGAAAGTCACCTTTGGTCGCGATGCACAAGACCTGACGGCTTCCGACCTGAAGTTGCGCCGCAACTACCCGTCCTTCATTGGGGACATTGCCAACATGGTCTCCAATGTGTCGCTGTTTGGCGGCGCTTCGTTTGGGGGCCTGGTCTCGCGCAACGTGGTCGATGGCCAGGCCGTGGCCCTGCTGCGCAAAGTGGATCTGACAGCGGGCGCCTTGTCGGTGACTGCCACTGACGAATCGGTCATTGAAGCCTACATCGACAGCGTGGCCACCTCCACCGGCAGTTTGATGGGGGGCGGTTTGGCGGCCAATGGCGTGATCGCTTTGAACACGGTCATGGCACAAGCGCTGGCCGACATCGAGGCCAGCCAGGTGCTGACCCTGAGCGGTGATGTGAAGGTGGTTTCCCAAGAAAACGCCACCATCCATGCCATCAACAAGAGCATGACCATGTCGGAAGGCTCCTCCATTGGCCTGACCATGGCGTTCAACACCGTGGGCTGGAAAGCCGATTCGGTGTGGAATTTGGGCAAGGAAGCCTTTGTGGGCAGCCAGATCGGCACCGAAGACCCCTCACGTTCGCGTGCCTCGGTCACCGGCTCCAGCATTGAGTCGGCCGGGGCCATCGCCATCGATGCGCTCACCACATCGGGCATTGATGCCCTGGTCAGCAACAAAACCAGCTCGGCCGATGGCCTGGCGCAGGGTTTGCTGAACCAGAAAAAAATGGAAAAGATCAAGGGTTTCAAGACCGCCCAGACCTTGAGCAGCATCAAGGTGGGCCTTGGCTTTGTGCTCAGCAGCAACTTGGTCAGCAGCGAATCCAAGGCCTTTGTGGACAATGGCTCCAGCAAATTGGCGGCCAAAGGCGGCGGGCTCAGGGTCAGTGCAGCAGACAAGGCCAGCATTGAGTCCACCGCTGAGATCGTGCCTGAATCCAGTAACACCCTGGGCAGCAGCGTGGTCAACCTCGCTGCCGATCAGATTGGGGCGTTCAATGTGGCCTTCACCGACCGCTCGGGCACCCAGCTCGTCAATGTCAATCAGGTGGTCCAGATTGCACAGGCGGATTACAAATCCAGCGACATGCCCGAGCTGATGAAAAAAGGTCAGCGGGTGGAGTTGCTGCGCAGTGTGGGCGGCGGCACCTATGGCAGCAGCTATGAATATCTGGGCACCGAACCCCTTTTGAATGTGGACTTTGAAGCGCAGGACTTCACCGATGTCAGCAAGTGGCACAAGGTGCTGGGCCAAGCAGGTCAAAAGTACCTGCGGATTTGGGGGGGCGTGAGCACACCGATCGACCTCGGCAAGGAGGACTACGAAAACTCTGCAAACTGGATCGCCTGGGATGCCCAAGGCTTGGCCAAAGCCGGGTTTGAGGTGATGGGCGAGGTGATTGACTCCTTGACTAAATCCAAACTCGGTGGGGGCGATCAGAGTGTGTCCGCCGGTTTCGGTGGACTGGTCGTGCGCAATGACCTGCGCGGCGTGGTCGATGCCCATCTGGATGGCGTGCAGGCCAGTGCCCATGGCGACATCGTTGTGCGCGCCACCGAATCTTCTGAAGTCAGCGCCGAAGACACCAGCAGCGTGACGGCGGGTTCTTTCGGCTTGAACGCCGTGGTGGCCACCAACACCGTGCTGGGCAGTGCCAAGGCCTGGGTCAAAGGGGGCAGCCTGACCACCACGGGTGGTGGATCTGTGCGGATTGCCACCAGCAACGAAGCGGTCATTGATGCGACGGTGACCAGTGAAGTCTCGGCCACGACCTCGGTCGGCGTGGCCCTGGCGTTCAACACCATTGGCTACAAACCCAACAGCGTCTGGGATTTCATCAAAGACGCTTTCAGCGGCGGCGACTACACCAGCCCACAAACGTTGCTGACCCAGGCCTGGACCGATGGCACGGCGGTGGATGCCGCAGGCTCGGTCAGTGTCACGGCCATCTCGTCTGGCACCGTCAAAGCGGAAATCGCCAACTCCGCCCTGGCCATCAACGCCGAATTCGGCCCGGATGCCAACGAAGAGACCGGCAAACCGGGCGAGGCCAACGCCATCAGCATTTCGGCGGCCCCGGTGGTCGCCATGAACAAGCTCAATGCCGAAACCAAGGCCTATATGGCCAACACCCCGAGCCTCAAGGCGGCAGGCAATCTGAGCATTGAGGCCAAAGGCACCACCGGCATCAAGTCCAAGGTCAGTGCCTCCGCCATTTCCGTGGCGGTGTCCAAACAGGGCAAGGGCGTGTCCATTTCTGTGGGCTTTGCCATGTCGCGCAATGAGGTGGACAACAACGTGTTGGCCTACCTGAGTGGTTCTGCGTCTGGAACGCCCAAGGCCAGCATCAACGGCGATGTCAGCATTTCGGTGGACCGCAGCGCGTCCATCGTGAGCGAAGGCACCGCCACGGCCATTTCGGTGGCCGCCAGCCCCAAGGGCGGGCCTGCCGTCTCGGGCGGTGCAACCCTGTCGTTCAACCTGATCAACGGCCTGGCCGATGCCTACCTCAGCAACATTGAGCTGGAAACCCTGGGCACTCCCGGGAAAAACGGCGATGTGCGCATCAAGGCGCTCAACGACGCCGAGATCATCGCCCGTGTGCTGACCATTTCTGCGGCGGTGTCGGTGGCGGGCAGTGCACCCGCGCCGGCCGTCTCGCTGGGTGTGTCGGTGGCCAAAAACATCATGGGCGCCGATGTGGTGGACACCGCCTACGACTACAAGGCGTCGGCCTATGACAAGGTCAACAAGCTCACTGAGCTGGCCAAGGGCAAGAAAGTGCTCAAGGACACCGGTGTGCTGACCCACGAGGTTTATGAATACCTGGGCGACACCTTGAGCAACAAGGACGGGATCGACCTGATCAACCAGAACTACAGCGATGCGGGTGTCTGGCGTGTCCTGAGCTACACCCCTAAAAAGGCAACGACCCGTGCACGCATCGACTCGGCCAGCGTGAATGCCGCAGGGCTTTTGCAGGTGGATGCCTCGGGCAGCTCTTTCATTGAGGCCAATGTGCGCACGGGCTCGGCGGCCGTGGGCGCTGCGGGTGGCAATGCCATCTCGGCCAGTGCGGCGGGGGTGTATGCGGAAAACAGCATCAACTCGGGGCTGGAAGCCTTGATCAGTGGCACTGGCACGGCCCGCAAGGTGCAGGCCGACAGCGTCAGCGTGACGGCCCGCAACCAAGGCTCCATCGACGCCATGGCCGGGGCGGCATCTTTGTCCGCCTCCTTGTCGGGTGGCTCGGCCATTTCCGTGTCCATCGGTTTGTCGCTGGCCTTCAACAGCATCGAGGGGGATGTGCTGGCCAATGTGGGTCTGGTGGACCTGCAGGCCCGCGACGGCAAAGTCACGGTGGACGCCCGCTCGGGCGGCGTGCAACTGCTCAGCGGCCAATGGAACGCCCTGCAAGCCAAGGGCGTCACCGCCGACATGCTCAACAGCGCCGCCAATGCGGGCGCAAAAACCAGTTACACCAGCACATCGGGTCAGTACCCATGGGACTACCTGAGCACGGAAGGGCTCACCAAGCTGAACCCATTCGATCACGTTCGTCTGGCGTCCGGCGAGATCTATGAGTACCAGGGTGACTTTGGCACGACGCTGGACCTGTCCAAGCAGGACTATGTCAACGGCAGAGACTGGAAGGATGTCACGGCGGACCCCCGCACCCTGCGTGCGGGCTACACCGTGCGGGTGGATGCGCTGCACACGGCAGGCGGCCAGGTGGGCAAGGTCTACCGCTTCATCGGCGGGGCCGTGAACCACGGCACGGCCGATGGCAAGGTTCTGATCTCGCAAGATCAGCGCGTGCGGGTGGAGAGCAACTACGAAGACAGCGGCTTGCTGGGCAAGATTTACAAATACATCGGCTCGGGCAATGGGCAACTGATGGATTTGCGCGATGCCGACTTCAAGGACTCCGACCTGTGGGAAGAGGACAAGACTGAAAAAGAAATCAGCCTCTGGAAAGAAAACTTTGCCAATACCGCCCGCTGGGAGTTGGCCACCGAATTCACCGATGAGGCCAGTCTGGCCCTGATCAGCAACACCCTGCTGGATCTGGGCTTGAAGCTGTCCAGCATCGAGACCCTGCGCCCGGCTGCTTATTACAAGAGCACCGAGGGTTTGAAATGGGATTACCTGAGCAGCCAGGCCACGCCACAGGACATCGAAGAAGACGACCAAGTGGGTGTGGTCAGTGGCGCACTGGCCGGCCATGTGTACCGCTACATCAGCACAACCGAGCGCAAGCTGGACCTGACCAAAGAGGACTTCACCAAGACGGACCGCTGGAAACGGGTGACGGCTGAGAAGACCGAAATGTACAAGGGCTACACCGTGCAAGTGGCCGACCAGCACAAGGCCGGGGGCATCGCCGGTGTGGTTTACCGCTACCTGGGCAAGAACAAGCTGGAACTGGACCTGTCCAAGACCAATTACCTGGACAGACAAAACTGGGAAGAGGTCAAGCCGGTGCTCGACATTTCCATGATTGAAGCCGGTCAGCGCTGGATGATCCACGACGGTGCAGGCCGGGCCTATACCCTGACCCGCACCGATGACGGCCAGTTCACCATCACGCGCAATGCCATCAATGCCACCTCGGTGGCCGCTTCGGCCGCCATCAGTTTTGGCGGTGGCAATGCGGTGGCCATCTCGGGCGCGGGCGCTGTCGCCATCAACTCGGTCATGGGCTCGACCGATGCCGTTTTGCGCCAAGCCAAAGTGGTGGCCAAGGGCGATGTGGTGATCCAGGCGTACAGCGACGCCTCGATTTCTTCGCGCATTGCAGCCCTGTCTGCGGCCATTGCGGCAGGCGGTGGCGCAGCCGGTGTGGGTGCGTCAATTGGTGTTTCCGTGGCACGCAACCTGATTGGCCAGGAAGGCTTTGGCGCCGTGGGTGACGCGGCGATTGCAACCACCCGCGCCTTGGTGATCGACTCCAGCATCACCTCGGAGGGTGACCTGAAGATGAAAGCGGCCTCCCAGCAGACCATCTCGGCGCTGGTGGTGGCCGGTTCTGCCGCCGTGGGGGTGGGCAGCTCCGCCGGGGTTGCCGCCAGTGGCTCGGGCGTGTGGGCGCAAAACCAGATCGGCATGCGCATTCAGGCCGGTGCAGACACGAAAACGGCGTCGGGCACTCGGCCCAGCAGCATCGCCGTGCGCAACGTCAGCATCTTGGCCGACGACGATTCACGCGTTGACGCCCATGCGGGCGCGGCCTCCATTGCCGCCTCGTTTGGCGGCTCGGCCGGTGTGGCCGTATCGATTGGTGTGTCTTTGGCGCGCAACATCATCGACACCGAGGTGCTGGCCAGCTTGCGCGGCGCGCAGCTCGAGGCCAAAGGCACCGTGGACATCAAAGGCACCTCCAGTGCCAGCATCACCGTCAAGGCCTGGGCCGCTTCGGTGGGCGCCGGTTTTGGCGGCGCTGCCGGTGTGGGCGTCAGTGGCGCAGGTGCGTCCGCCCTGAACGTGATCCTGGGCGATGTGTTCGCCAAGGTGGACGACAGCGCCATCCGCGCTGCGTCCGACGTGAGCGTGAACGCGCAGGCCACCAACCGCATCACGGCCTTGATCATTTCCGCCTCGCTGGGCGTGGGTGGGGGCGGCTCGGCCGGTGTGGGGGCCTCCATTGGCGTGGCCCTGGCGCGCAATTACATCGGTTACGACCCCGAAGGTTTTGACGGTGAGGTCACCTACACCTCGGGCACCAGCAAACCCACGCAAATCAAGAAGGGCGATTTGATTCGCCTGGCGGCCAATTCCGGGCCCCGCGCCAACGAGGTCTACGAATACATCGGCTCCGATCCCCTGAAAGCCACCACCAAGGACGGCAAGGTGCAAGAGCTGATCCTGGTCCAGGACTACGCCGACACCAAAAAGTGGAAGCAGCGCGTGAGCACTTCGGCCAACCGCATCATCGCCTCGGTCAACAACGCGTCCATCATGGCGCTGGACGATGACGCGCTGACGCTGGACCTGAGTGTCAAGGCCGACACCGCACAAACCATTGAATCGCAAATTGTTTCGGGCTCGGTGGCCCTGGCAGGCGGCGGGGCTGCAGGCGTGGCGTTGAGCGGCGCGGGCGCTGCCGCCAGCAACCAGGTGGGCTCACAGACGCAAGCCGCCATCACCAACACCACCGGCAAAGGGGTGGATGTGGACGGTGCCATCTTGGTGGACGCGCAAGACCGCTCGACAAT
>JBIKHW010000222.1:0-5849 GCA_044361935.1 Limnohabitans sp.
GTGAGGACGAGCTGGCCCAGCGCATCATCGACGAAGCCCAGCGCCACGGCGTGTATGTGGCCGAAGACCCGCAGCTGTTGGCCTTGCTCAGCCGCATCGACCTGGACCAGGAAATCCCGGCTGAGCTTTACACCGCCGTGGCGGTGATCTTGTCCTGGGTGTACTGGCTCAAAGGCATGCGCCCTGGCGATGAGAAAAACACGCCCCCCGCACCGCCCGCACCGCCCGAAGAGCCTGCACAGCAGCACTGAAGCGGCCCGCAGAAGTCTTCTGTCGTCAAAGAGTTTGCAGGTCGCAGGCTTCAGCCCCTACATCGAGCCAGCGCCGAAGAACGCCATGTCGGGGCTTCAGCCGCCGACATGCGGCGTGCCTGTGTTGTGCTCAGGACGGCTTATTCTTTATGCGCTGCCAAGGCCTTGCCCACCTCCAAGGTGCCCTGCTCGGCCCCCGAGCGGGGCACCATTTCACCTTGGCGGTCAGTCACCTGCGCCAAGGCTGCAGCCAGGCGCTCGGCTGTGTCGGCTCCGGAGCCCAAGTACACGCCTTGCGTGAGCGTGATGTGCGCCACCTCAAAGCTGCCGGCACCTGCACAAATGATGGTGCGGTTGGGTGCGTCCTCGCTGGCCATGACCAGCATGGCAGGCACCACGGCGCTGGGGTCCAGGGCTTGCAACACAGCCTCGGGCATCAGGCCTTCGGTCATGCGGGTGGCCGCTGTGGGGGCCAGGCAGTTCACGCGGATGTGGTTTTTCTCACCCTCGATCGACAGGGTTTGCATCAGGCCTGCCAGCGCCATCTTGGCCGCGCCGTAGTTGGCCTGGCCAAAGTTGCCATACAAACCGCTCGACGAGGTGGTCATGACAATGCGGCCGTAGTTTTGCGCTTGCATGATGGGCCACACCGCCTTGGTGCAATGCACCGCGCCCATGACGTGCACGTCCATCACCAGTTTGAAGTCGGCCAGTTCCATCTTGGCAAAACTCTTGTCGCGCAAAATGCCCGCGTTGTTGACCAGAATATCCACCCGACCCCAGGCGTCCACCGCCTGCTGCACCATGGCTTTGACGGCCTCAAAGTCGGTGACAGATGCGCCGTTGGCCATGGCTTCACCACCGGCTGCGCGGATTTCGTCGACCACGGCCTGCGCAGCCGACACCGAGCCGCCCACGCCGTGCACATCGCCGCCCAGGTCATTGACCAGCACTTTGGCCCCGCGTGCGGCCAGCGCCAACGCGTGCTGCTTGCCCAAACCGCCGCCAGCGCCAGTGACGATGGCAACGCGGCCTTTGAAATCGATGCTCATGTGTTTTCCTTGTGACATTGAATGACGGGGCTGAGCTGTTTCATCTGCTAATCTGGCCCCAATGGCCCTGAAGCCCTCTGCGCCCGGACTTTAAACCAGCCCCCAGACCCCGCCTGTTACCCGATTGACATCCACATGGAACTGAATACCACCATCCTGACCGCCCCCCCTTTGGACGCCGCCACCGTGGTGATGCTGCGTGACGGCCCGGGTGGCCTGCAGGTGCTGCTGATGCGCCGGCACCAAGCCTCGAACGTGCTGGGCGGCGCTTATGTGTTTCCGGGCGGCAAACTCGACCCCGATGACCAAAACCCGGCCTGGCTGCAGCGCCTGAGCCAGGACAGCGCCACCTTGCACCAGAGGCTGAACGAGCCTGATATCCCCAGCGAACGAGCTGCAGGCCTGTTTGTGGCCGCCATGCGCGAAGCCTATGAAGAGTGCCGCGTGTTACTCGGTTGCGCCCCGCATGCGCCAGCACAGGCCCAGGCGCTGCTGCACGCCCTGCGCTGCGGCCAAAGCTGGCACGAGGCCTTTGCGGCCCAAGCGCTGGCCTTGTACACCGAGCCGCTGCTGCCCTGGTGCCGCTGGATCACGCCGCGCCAGGCCTCGGTGACCAACAAGCGTTTTGACACGCGGTTTTTTGTCACCCAGGTGCCCGACGACCAACTGGCCGAGCACGACAACTTCGAGGCCACCGAAGCCTTGTGGATACAGCCGCGCGAGGCGCTGCTGCGCTACTGGGACCGCGAGATCGAGTTGGCGCCGCCGCAAATCATGAGTTTGGTTCACCTCAGCCGCCACCCGGATGCCCAAAGCGTGCTGACCGAGGCGCAAAACCGCCGCCCCCCCGTGATAGAGCCCGAGCCCTTTGACCACGATGGCATCCGCACCATCTGCTACCCCGGCGATCCACGCCACTCGGTGCGGCAAGCGGCCTTTCCCGGCCCAAGCCGTTTGATGTTCAAAAACAAACGTTTTGAGCCAGAGGCGGGCTTGCCCGCTTTGCTTGACTAGAATATGCATGTAACACGTTTCATTTTTTTACGTGATTTTTGTATTCACTTGTAACTTCGCCTCATGAGCCAAACACCTCAGCCGATCTATTTGTCCATTGAACGGGCCATGGAGTTCATTGGTGACGCCAATGGCGTGTTGTCCCTGCTCAAGACGCTGCAGCAAACCCTGAGCGACGATCTGCCGCGCCTGCAGGAGCTGCTGGACCAAGGCGAGGTTTACGCCGCCAACCGCATCCTGCACCAGCTCAAGGGCTTCACGCCCGTGTTTTGTGTGGACAGCCTTGTCGAGCTGGTGGTCAAGGTCGAGGGCATGAGCAAGCATGCAGAGCCCAGCGAGCTGCGCATTGCCTATGCGCAGTTGGCACCACAAATGCAAGCCTTGCGCCAGGAAGTGATCGACCACCTGAGCAGCCACAGCGCCACCTAAACCCACCCTAGCCCCCCCACACCATCTCACCGGTCAGGCAAACCTGACCCAAAAAAACGGGCCCCACGGGGCCCGTTTTTTTGTACAGCGCTGAATTACTTCAAAGCCTTGAAGCGCACGCGCTTGGGCTTGGCACCCTCCTCGCCCAAACGGCGTTTCTTGTCAGCCTCGTATTCCTGGTAGTTGCCGTCAAAGAACACCCACTGGCTGTCGCCTTCGGCGGCCAGAATGTGCGTTGCAATGCGGTCCAGGAACCAGCGGTCGTGGCTGATGACCATGATGGAGCCCGCGAATTCCAGCAGCGCGTCTTCCAAGGCGCGCAAGGTTTCCACGTCCAGGTCGTTCGATGGCTCGTCCAGCAGCAACACGTTGCCGCCTTCGATCAGGGTCTTGGCCAGGTGCAAACGGCCGCGCTCACCACCCGACAACATGCCGACCTTTTTCTGCTGGTCGCCACCGTTGAAGTTGAAGCGTCCGCAATACGCGCGGCTGGCCATCTGGAACTTGCCCACGTTGATGATGTCCAGACCACCCGAGACGTCTTCCCAAACGGTCTTGTTGTTGTCCAGGTCGTCACGGTTCTGGTCCACAAAGGCCATGCGCACAGTCTGGCCGATCTTGACTTCGCCGCTGTCGGGCTGCTCCTTGCCCGCGATCAGCTTGAACAGGGTCGATTTACCAGCGCCGTTGGGGCCGATGATGCCAACGATGGCACCCGCAGGCACCTGAAAGCTCAGGTTGTCGATCAGCAAACGGTCACCAAAGGACTTGCTGACGTTTTTGAACTCAAACACCTCGTTGCCCAAACGCTCAGCCACAGGGATAAAAATCTCCTGGGTTTCGTTGCGTTTTTGGTAGTCGTGGTCGCTCAACTCTTCGAAGCGGGCCAGACGCGCCTTGCTCTTGGCCTGACGGCCCTTGGGGTTGGCACGCGCCCATTCCAATTCTTTCTTCATGGCCTTGGAGCGCGCGTCTTCGGTGCGCTGCTCGGTGGCCAGACGGGCGTCTTTTTGCTCCAGCCAGCTGGAGTAGTTGCCTTTGTAGGGAATGCCGGAGCCCCGGTCGAGTTCCAAAATCCACTCGGCGGCGTTGTCCAGGAAGTAACGGTCGTGGGTGATGGCCACCACGGTGCCGGAAAAACGCTGCAAGAACAGCTCCAGCCAGTCCACCGATTCGGCGTCCAAGTGGTTGGTGGGCTCGTCCAGCAGCAGCATGTCGGGGCGCGAGAGAAGCAGTCGGCACAAGGCCACGCGGCGTTTTTCACCGCCGGACAGTTTGCCGATGATGGCGTCCCACGGGGGCAGGCGCAAAGCATCGGCAGCGATTTCCAATTGATGCTCAGACGCATCACCAGCGGTCGAGATGATGGCTTCGAGCTTGGCCTGCTCGGCGGCCAGGGCGTCAAAGTCGGCGTCTTCTTCAGCGTAGGCGGCGTACACCTCTTCCAGGCGGGACTGCGCGGCCTTGACTTCGCCCATGCCGCTTTCGACGGCTTCGCGAACGGTCTGCTCCGCGTCCATCACTGGTTCCTGCGGCAGATACCCGATTTTCAGGCCTGCCATGGGAATGGCTTCGCCTTCGATTTCCTTGTCAATGCCGGCCATGATCTTGAGCAAAGTGGATTTGCCCGAGCCGTTTGTGCCCAGCACGCCGATCTTGGCGCCAGGGAAGAAAGACAGCGAAATGTCTTTCAGAATATGACGTTTGGGCGGCACGATCTTGCCAACCCGGTTCATCGAAAATACGTATTGAGCCATGTGTAAACCTGATTAAGAACAGCTCAAACCTGAAACCAACAGGGCCAGCGCCCTAGGTCGTCCAGCTGAAAACGACCCACGTTCAAATCCGAGCAAGCGTTCATTATCCCAGCAGAACGCCCATCAGCAGTGCTCCTCCGCTAACCAACTGCCTGATGGCGTACTCGCATCAAGCAGTTTTTCCGCGCAAACAGTATCAAAACGTCCCCTAGGACGTTTTTTTTTGGCTATTTGGAACACCTCAAAGGTCCAGCAGGGTCAGCCAAAAATAGTTAAACAATTAGTTACAGCTTGATTCACGTTTTGTTGCATCTGGACATAGAAATTTAATTTTTTATTGATAAAGTTCACATTCAATATAAATTGCAACAAAAGTTTGAATAAAAACATCAAAAGCTGATTTCTGATGTTTTAAACCATCAAAACCGCCTCCCGGAGAGCCTCATGCGTCACATTGCCACTCTATTCATAATGCCCAAAACTTCCCGCGCTATTCAGGCCCTGGTTTTAGCATGCGCAGTTGCAGCCCTCAGCGCTTGCGGTTCAACATCAAACCCCACTCCAACTTCGCAAGCAACGCCCCGCGAAATCAGCAAAATTGACGCCCTGGGAGATCCCTTCAGCTTGACCCGCAATGCGGTCGCCCCCACTCAAAGTCGCATCATCTTTTACCGCCCCTTGGACAGCGCAAGCGAGGGTGCCTCCAGCATTTACGTCAACGGCCGTTACCACGCCTCCTTGGTCCCGGGAGGTTACAGCCCCATTTGCATCACACCCGGCCCCGCCCAATTGGGCTTGCGTCACCTAGACGTGCAAAAACGCCCCAACAAAGATGGTTTTGACAGCATCACCGAGATGACCGCCATGGGCGGCAAAAACCAATACGTCCGCGTCAGAAGCCAAAACGGCAAAGCCATCGTCTTGGTGCCCGTCACGGAACAACAGGCGCTCAAAGAGCTGCCCTCCACACGACTTCAGGTGCACACCATCAGCCGCGTCGCGGACGCCACCGAATGCGTTGAAGCCCCAGCCCCAGCCCCTACAGCGCCCATTCCAGCCCCACTTAACACTGAGCGATTGCAACTGTCTTTTGACACCCTCACGGTCAACAACATCAAGTTCAGCGGCACCGTGGACGCCGCAGGCGTTTACAGCATTGCGGTCACCACCGCCGACCTCAAGGCCGACGCTGACACCCGCGTTGAAGCGCGCATCACCGCCACCGTGGGCGCTACCAAGCAAACGGCAGTGGCCGCACAAGACTACGTGGTCGAAAACAGCAACAACATGGGCAAGCTCACCACCATCAGCATCGACCCCGTCACCGCTGACAACATCATCAACAG
>JBIKHW010000463.1:0-5843 GCA_044361935.1 Limnohabitans sp.
CTGTGACAATATTCAAGCGTTTGAAATCCCCAAGAGCCATGTTCACTCGTTGGCGTGAGAGTCCACAAATGAGTGACAACTCGTGTTGCGTTACCGCTAATTTTTGCATGCCTTGAAGTCGCTCGGCTGCCACCATCATTAAACCCCTGGCTACTCGCAGTTCCGGGCTTAGAAGCCTAGAGGCTACCAACATAGTCACAAATGCACCCATTCGTGCGTTCATGATCTCAATGATGTAGTGGTTGAAATGGATGGATTCCTTGCGCAGTGTTTCAAATGTATGAGCCGGAATCAGACAAATATTTGCTGTCGTCAGCGCACGCAGGTCATATCGACGCATTTCTTTTTTAAGTAAAGATCCTTCTCCACCCCATTCACCCTCACGCAAGCAATAAAGCGTAGTCTCTGCGCCGTCTGATCCAACAACATACATTTGCAAATAGCCACTGAGTAACCCGTACCAATGAGTACTGGGCATACCTTGCTTAGCGATGTAATCGCCAGGCGCTGCTCGAACTTCAGTGCAGGTCTTGAGCGATAAATTTTGCAATTCTTGAGGTAACGCTCGGAACCATTCCGAATTTTCTAAAAAATCGATGATGTTGTCGCTTGGTGGATTGCCCATGCTGTGGAAAGATTTTTTTGTATGAGCTCATATTAATTGAACCATTCAATTCAAGGAAGTCATCGCTTACACCAATAAACGTCAGACAACAAACATGGCTCCTGAGATGTGATCGCCCAGTCCAGCGTGATCTGGAACTGTCCATCCCATGGACCTCCATGATTTGATAGAACGCTGTCTGCGAGCTTCTCTACCCATCGATAGCAAAGCGTAATCACGATGCCATCTACTTAATTTTTCATGATCACTGTGCCGCCACATAAATTCTGACTCGTAAATCACCTGGCTAGCCAGTCCGAGAGCACCAGCTGTCAAAATATGAGTTCCAGTCTCATCTGGATTCATACTGGAACAAGCATGCAAACCCGAAATAACACCGATGCACTTCTGCGCCCAACTGGTTGGCCAAGAAGCTTTTCTGGCCTCCCCTAGAAGATATGCTAGCGTAGCAGCAGTGACAAAGATATCTTCTCGTAATCGAAATGGCTTTGCGTAATGAGCGTATCCATCACCAGGAACAATTCGCGCTTCCTGCACTTGGACATGGCTAAAGGTCACCTCGGAATGAGGCAGTTCAGGGACTGGCCCCTGATCGTGTCTAACTTCCTCTTGCAATCCAGGAGCACTGTTTGGAATTTCAACAAATATAAGACTGCCTGGACCTTTAGATGGACCATCGAAATTTTTGGCAAGAACGAATAACTGCAACGATGCCACGTTGCCCAACGACCATGACTTTTTCCCATTGATGAAAGATTCGTTTCCAATTCGCGTCAGAGTCGTTTCAATTTCTGTGATTTTTCTCCCCTTTTCATTGACACATATGGCACTGACTTTGCCGGGAGCGGCTTGACTTTTAAAAGTCGCCTGAACAGCACCCTGGTATCCAGAAAAAAAGGCCCATGCCATACGATCTGCAGCGGTCGCTGCAGCAACGGCCGAAACGAAAGGTCCATCACACTGGTACTGCAACTGTTTCTCACCCCAATATGGCAGCCAATCAATGAGTTGCTTGCATTCTTGCTGCTTGAGATTTGCAGAAATCAATTCATTCAGAAGGGATGTGAGGGCCATTGGATTCTTCCTTCAAGACGTGTTATCAGACTTGAGCTTGTCTGCTCTGCAAGTTAGAAAATTTTGGCTTGCAACCACAGTGAATTGATGTCGTTGCGATGACATGACGGCGCATTTTTAATCGTTAGGGTATGAATTTCACTTGTCTTTAGAAAAATATTGTTGATGGCATTCCCCCAAATCAGTAGACAAATAATGATGTCAAAACTGAATTGGAGCCATGCAAATGCAACGAACGAAATATGCCGCCGAGTTCAAATCTGAGGCGGTCAAATAAGTCATCGATAACGGTCATGCCGTCGTCGATGTGGCCAAGCGGTTGGGAATTCCAGAAGGGGTTCTGTACAGCTGACCTACAAGGTAGTTGGAACGCTGGCTGTGCTGGCGGAATGTCTGCGCCAAGGCGTCGAAATGTGCCAGAGCATGGTTCCCCAGCCGCCTCACGTTAGGAGGGGCCTGGGTCGCCGGCAAATGCAGCCAGGCCACGAACCGCTCGGAATCCCGCTTGGAAGACGCCATGTCACCCCCTGGTTGTTCTGGTTTTTATTGAGTCAAGCCTCGGATCGGTGCCAACCATCCCTTCCTAGGGATGCGTCAGCATTAGCGTAAGGCTCGGCGCCTGCTCAATCGTAACGGCAAGCTACGCGCGGCATTTAGAACGAGGTTGGCGGAAAGCCTTGCCGATACAATTGCCGCTCATTCACCCTCTAGCGCTACCCAGCATGATTGAGCGTGAATAGAAAGTTGGTCAGTGGCCCTCCGCCCGCTACCATTTCAAATCCTGCAGGCATCTAAAGTTTGACCGACCAGTCCTGACTTTGATGTGCAGCCTCATGGAGGCTGCCGCACACTCTAAGGGCGAAAAGCATCAGTCCATCTTCGCGCCCGACTTGATGATCACCTGTTCCCACTTGTCAATTTCTGCCTTGACAAAGGCTTTGAACTCGTCAGGACTGCTGCCTACCGGTTCAGCACCTTGGGCCTCCATTTTGTCCTTGATGTCTTGAGTATTGAGGGCCTTGATGGTGGCGTTGTACAAGGCATTGACTATATGGGCTGGCGTTTTGGCGGGCGCAAACAATCCATTCCAGCTTGAAACTTCAAAATCAGCCATTCCAGCTTCGGCCATAGTGGGCACATTGGGCAATATGCCCATGCGTTTTTTGCTGGCCACTGCAATGACATTGAGCTTGCCACTTTTCAGATGGGGAATCGCTGACAAAGCAGTTTGAAAACTCATTTGAACTTGGCCTGCCAGTAAATCCGACATGGCAGGCGCTGCCCCTTTGTAGGGCACATGAATCAAATCAATGTTGCCTCGCATCTTCAGCAGTTCACCTGCCAAGTGGGGTGACCCGCCACTTCCGCTGGATGAGAAGGCCATCTTTCCTGGGTTTTGTTTGGCCAAGGCGACAAATTCGCGCAGATTTTTGGCCGGGACTGAAGGATGCAAAGCCAATACCGAAGGCGCAGTCATCGTCTGGGTGATGTGGATGAAGTCCCGCATGGTGTCGTAGCCGAGGTTCTTGTAGGCAGTCATATTCGTCGCGTTGGCGATCGTTCCCAAAAGCAGGGTGTAGCCATCAGGCGCGCTGCGAGCCACAAATTCGGAAGCAATATTGCTGCCTGCACCAGCGCGATTTTCCACAATCACGGTTTGGCCCAGCGTTTCTTGAAGCTTGATGGCAATACTGCGCGCCACGATATCGGTAGCACCCCCAGGGGCATAGCCCACGATCAAACGAATGGGTTTATTGGGGTAGTTGGCATCTTGGGCATGCGCAGAGAAAGCCAAAATCGCGAAAAAAATTGCCAAAATGCGGTTCATAAACAGGCCATCCAGTGAGTTTGTCAATGTCTAACAAGTGTAGGTAGATAACGACCAACTCGACAAGAGCACTAACGCTGGCGAAGACCCTCATGTGACAACGGGTGACTTGAGACTGTCGCTGATCTTTCGCCGCTCGAAAAACAGCATGCGCAGAATTCTCGAACCCATGCCCCATGGCGAGTTCAATGGGCAGTGATGCGCACGATGCTGTAGGCGGCTTGGATGGCTTCAAACAAGGCGTCCATCAAGCGGGTGTTGGGTTCATTTTTTCTGGTGAGCAAAACAACATTCAACGCTGGAGCCCCTTTGCCGATGGGATAAACCCGCACGGGATAGGCGGTCATCATGCGGGGGTCAATTGATGGAACCATCGACACCCCCAGCCCGGCATTGACCATGGACAAGACCGCATGAACCGACGGCAAATCCATGCTTCTTTGGGCTTGCGGCATGTTTTCGGCGATCCACTGTGCGGCCAATTTGCCAGTGCTGGTGCTGGCATCAAAACGGATCCATGGGTAATCACAAAACAGTTGTTGTATCTTGGTCGCCTTGGCTGTTAGCGGCGCAATGACGACCAATTCGTTTTTGAACAGGTGCTGCCAATGCAGGCGCTGTGATCCACCCTTGACAGGCTGAACCACAATGGCAGCGTCCAGTTCATTCGCTTTGACGGCGGCAATGAGTTCAACGGCGCGTCCTCTTGCGGGTTTCAGTTGCAGTGCAGGGTGTTTCTTCAAGAGGTGTTGGATGACGCCGGGCAGCAAGCTGGCTTGCATGCTTTCAATGACGCCCAAGCGTATCGTGCCTTCGATTTGTATGGAATTGCGTCGGCGAAGCTGCTCAATTTGTTGCATGGGCAGTTGCAAGACACGGGCCACTTCGTGTGCAAACGGCATGGGCTTGACCTGCAAACCCGAGCGATCAAAAAGAGGCTGTCCGAAAAAAATTTCTACCTGCTTCATTTGCATGCTGACAGCACTGGGGGTGAGGTTCATTTCGTCTGCTGCACGGCTCAAGCTGCCTGTTCGCAGAACAGCTTCCAGCGTTTCAAAGAAAGAAAACTTCATCAAATTATTTTAAGTAGCATTCAACAAAATGTGTCTTTTATTGATGAAGAATGTTTTTAAGATGTCCTTTGTCGAAACTTTCGGCAGAAATTTGACCCCAGGAGACAGTTCAATGCATGTTGCCCCCATTCAAGTTCATCCCATACCTAGAGCGTGGTTGGCGCAGGATTTGCGTCAAGATTCTTCATGGGTTCATTGGCTGAGTCCTGAGGCGATTGAAGGTTTTGAGGGTGCTTTGGACCATGCCAAAAAAACGGGTAAATCCTGGCTACAGATGACTTCGGATGACTTCCCTCTTTCAGGGGCAGCCAAAGAGGCCATTGATCGGGCATTCGATGTCACGCAAAAAGATTTCGGCATGTGCTTGATCAAGGGGTTTCCTGTTCATCGTTGGTCTGTCGAAGATGCTCGCCTGGCCCATTGGGGCATTGGTCTGAACGTGGGCGTGGCTAGGACACAGAACCAAGCCAGTCAGGTCATGAACGATGTTCGCGACGAAGGGGGAAGTTACAAGGTCAAAAATGGTCGGGGCTACAACACCAATGCGGGTCTGGATTTTCATGTTGACTCGTGTGATGTGGTGGCCTTGTTGTGTCTGCAAACGGCCAAAACGGGTGGGACCAGCATGGTGACCAGCTCCATCGCGGTGGTCGACGAGATCAAACGCGTGCGACCCGATTTGATTCCTGTGATGCAGCAGCCCTTTTATTACAGCTACCAGGGTGCCAATGATCCCAAGCAACCGCCTTTTTACAAGTGCCCCATTTTGGGCGACGATCCTGAATTCTTCTCTTTGCGGGCCAATCGTAAAAATGTCACAGCTGCCCAACGCGATTTTCCTGAGGTGCCTCGGTTAACGCAGGAACAGATCGCGTTGCTGGATTTGCTGGACGTTTTGTTACCCGATCCACGATTTTGTTATTCGATGCAACTTGACCGTGGCGATCTGCAATTACTCAACAACTATGTGGTAATTCATTCCCGCACCAATTTCGAAGACCACGAAGAACCTGAACTCAAGCGCCATTTGTTGCGCCTGTGGTTGAGTCTGCCCCAGGGTCAGAGATTGCCTCCGCTGTGGAAAGAGTATTTTGGTGACATCAAGGCGGGTTCGGTCAGAGGCGGGGTTCGAGGCAGCAACATCACAGACGAATTTCTGGCTTATGAGACACGTCAGGCCAAACGGCTGGGCATGACGATTAACTCTTTGTGACTTATTTTTTGTGTGTTGGCATGAATCCTT
>JBIKHW010000223.1:0-5841 GCA_044361935.1 Limnohabitans sp.
GGTGGCGACCACCAAGCCCGGCTCCAGGTCGTTGGCCTGGGGCATGGCCGGGCGCACTTTGGGTTTATTCATGCCGCATCATGCCGGTAACAAGGCGTCGGTCTGGGTCGCGGCCTCAAAATCCAAGCGGCTCAGTCCGCGCACATCGTGCGTGTTCCAGCGCACCACACAACGTTTGTAGGTCAGCACCAGTTCGGGGTGGTGGTTGAGCTTTTCAGACAACCAGCCCACGCTGTTGACGAAGAGCAAAGCGTGTGTGTGTTGCTCGAATGTGAACGTTTTTTCAATCGCGACGTTTTCACCATCGCCCGTCAGTCCCCAACCGACAAGCTGGCCCAGCGCCATGATCACCTCGGTGGGCTTGAGTGCCCTGACTTCTGGGGCGCTCATGCGGTTTTCATCCTGAGCAAACGCTCGCTGGCAGGTGGGTGCGAGTAATAGAACTTCACATACCAAGGGTCGGGCGTGAGGGTCGAGGCATTGTCTTGGTACAGCTTGAGCAAGGCCGAGGACAAGTCCTTGCCCGGGGTTTGCGACACGGCATAGGCATCGGCCTCAAACTCCTGCTGGCGCGAGCGCCACGAAGACACAGGCGCAAAAAACAAGGTGAACACGGGTGTGACCAGCATGAACAAGACCAGCGCCAGCGCATCGTTGCTGCCCGACAGGTTGGGCATCAAGCCCAAGCCGGTGTAAAACCAGACCTGTTGCGCCAGCCAGCCCAGCAACGCCAGACCTGCCAGCGTCATGGCAAAGCTGGTCACCATCATTTTGACAATGTGCTTGTGCTTGAAGTGGCCCAACTCGTGGGCCAGCACCGCCTCCATTTCGGCTGGGCTCAACTGCTTGAGCAAGGTGTCGAAAAACACCACGCGCTTGCTGGCCCCAAAGCCTGTGAAAAAAGCATTCGAATGTGCCGACCGGCGGCTGCCATCCATGACAAAAAAACCTTTCGCGGTGAAGCCCGCGCGTTGCATCAGGCCTTGCACCCGGGCCTTGAGCGACTCATCTTCCAAGGGCGTGAATTTGTTGAACAGCGGCATGATCACGTTGGGCGCAATGGCCATCAAGAACAACTGCCAGCCCACCAACACGCCCCAAGCCCACAACCACCACCATGCACCACCGGCTTGCATCAACCACAGCACCACCCACAAAAGCGGCAGGCCCAGCACCAAACCCAGCACCAGGCCCTTGGCCATGTCGGCGAGCCACAGGGCCGGCGTGATCTTGTTGAAGCCAAATCGCTGCTCAACGCCAAAGGTTTGCATGAGCGACAAGGGCAATCCAATCAAGCCACCGACCAGCGTGAAGCCCAGCACGAGCGCGATTTGCTGCGCCATGCCGGGGCCCATCCAGCCCAACAACACTTGGTTCAGCGCATCGAGCCCGCCCAACAACGTCCAGCCCAGCAACACGGCGCCATCCAGGGCGATGTCGATCTGCGACAAACGGGCTTTGGCCAAGGTGTAATCGGCGGCTTTTTGGTGGTCGGCCAAGGTCATGGTGTCGGCGTAAGCCTGCGGTACCGCATCGCGGTGGCGGGCCACATGCCGCACCTGGCGAGCGTTCAGCCAGAACTTGAGTGCCACATGGGCCAGCAAGGCCACCACCAGAGTCAGGGTCAAAGTCAAGGATGCATTCATGCCGCCATTGTAGGAGCCGCACCCTGACAGCCGTGTAGGGCGCCACGATTCAAGCCCCCGGCCGAGGGGCTCATGGCATCGGCGACAATCCTTGTATGTCTGATGTGAACACCCATACCCCTACCCCAAAAGCCACAGAGTTGCCCAAGTCTGACCAAAACCTGGTTTGGATCGATTGCGAAATGACGGGCCTGGACCCCGAAAAAGAGCGCTTGCTCGAGATCGCCGTGATCGTGACCGGGCCGCACCTCACACCGCGCATCGAAGGGCCGGTGCTGGTGATTCACCAAACCGACGAGCTTCTCAACCAAATGGACAAGTGGAACAAGGGTACCCACGGCAAAAGCGGCTTGATCGACAAAGTCAAAGCCTCCACGACCAGCGAAGCTGAGGCCGAAGAGCAGATCTTGGCCTTTTTGAAAAAATACGTGCCCAAAAGCAGCTCTCCCTTGTGCGGCAACACCATCAGCCAGGACCGGCGGTTTTTGGTCAAGTTCATGCCCAAGCTGGAAGCGTTTTTCCACTACCGCAACCTGGACGTGAGCACCCTTAAAGAGCTCTCACGCCGCTGGAAGCCTGAGGTGTATGCCAGCTTCAAGAAGCAGCAAAAGCACACGGCCCTGGCCGATGTGCACGAATCCATCGACGAATTGGCGCATTACCGCGAGCATTTCATTCGTTTGTGATTTTTCAGGGAAAACCCTAGCGCCTTTCCCCGATCCATGCCATAATCGTGGGCTCGCTGCACAATGGTGCAGCGTTTCATACATCTCCCTTCATGCCTTGACCCAAAGATAGGGTCACTCACAGCGGCCAGGCTCCACGCCCAGCGCCTCTCGCGAGCACCGTTTGATGGTTGATGTTTTTTCAACCTTGCGGCGCCTGCGGCCATCAGCAACAGTTTTCTGTTAGCGGTCGTTGTTCCGTGCGAGTTTTATACATACACATGACTGACACTTTGAACACAGTGCAGAGCGATTTTTCGCCTGCCGAAAATACATCCATCACCACCGAGTCCAAGGCCCACAACGCCCCGACCAATCTCGCCACTGAAATCATGGTCGCTGCTGCGGCTGAGATCACGCCTGACGCCTTCCAAGAAGCCACTGTGGAAACAGCCGCTGAAGAAGAAGCCATCGCCGACGTGCCCAATGGTTTCATCGAACTGGGCCTGGCCCCCGAACTGGTGCAAGCCGTGGCCGATCTGGGCTACACCCAACCCACCGCCGTGCAATTGCGCGCCATTCCTTTGGCCCTGCCTACCGCTGGCGCCTCCAAAGACGGCAAGTCCAACGGCTACACCGACCTGATGGTCTCCAGCCAGACCGGCAGCGGCAAAACCGCCGCCTTCTTGCTGCCCGTGCTGCACACCCTGATTCAGCAAATGGCAGAACAAGAAGCCGCTGAACGCGCTGAATTTGAACAAGCCTGCGCCGACGCCGCCGCCAAGGGCGAGCCCGCACCCAAGCGTGCCAAGCGCAAAGACCCCACCAACCCACGCAACTTCAAGGCCCCGACACCCGGCGCCCTGATCCTGTGCCCCACACGCGAGCTGGCCCAACAAGTGGCGCAAGACGCCATCGAGTTGGTCAAGCACACACGCGGCCTGCGCGTGGCCAACGTAGTCGGCGGCATGCCTTACCAGTTGCAAATTGCCAAGTTGCAAAACGCCAACTTGGTCGTGGCCACCCCTGGCCGTTTGCTCGACCTGCAACGCTCCATGCAAATCAAGCTGGACCAGGTGCAGTTCTTGGTGGTGGACGAAGCCGACCGCATGCTCGACCTGGGCTTCTCCGACGACCTGGCCGACATCAACGACATGACCAGCCAGCGCCGCCAGACCATGATGTTCAGCGCCACCTTTGCGCCGCGCATTCAACAGTTGGCCATGCGTGTGATGCACGATGGTGGTTCTTCGGTCCAGAAAATCCAGATCGACAACCCGCAAGAAAAGCACAACAACATCAAGCAGGTGCTGTTCTGGGCCGACAACGCCCAACACAAGCGCCAGATGCTCGACCACTGGTTGCGTGACGCCACGATCGACCAGGCCATTGTGTTCTCCAGCACTCAAATCGAGTGCGACGGCTTGGCCGCTGACCTGCAGCAAGACGGCTTCTCGGCCGTGGCCCTGCACGGCGCCTTGAGCCAAGGCATGCGCAACCGCCGCCTGATGGCCCTGCGCAATGGCCAGGTCCAAATTTTGGTCGCCACCGATGTGGCTGCTCGCGGCATTGACGTGCCCACCATCACCCACGTCTTCAACTTCGGCTTGCCCATGAAGGCCGAGGATTACACCCACCGCATTGGCCGCACAGGCCGTGCAGGCCGCGATGGCCTGGCCGTGACCTTTGCCGAGATCCGTGACCGCCGCAAGATCGGTGACATCGAGTCCTACACACGCCAGCCTTTCAAGGCCGAAGTGATTCCAGGCCTCGAGCCCAAAGTGCGCATGCCCGAAGCCCGCAAGCCCATGGGCCGTGGCGGTGACCGCTTTGGCGGCGAGCGCAATTACGCCAACGCAGGTGGTGGTTTCCGTGGTGGCCGTCCCGCACCAGGTGGCCGCGACTTCGGTGGCAACCGTGACCGCGACAATGGTGCCGGTGGTTTTGACAACCGCGCCCCACGTGGCAACTTCCGCGACGAGCAGCCCCGCTTTGAGCAGCGCAGCGAACCCCGCTTCGATGCCCGCAAAGACGGCGGTCGTTTTGACGCCCCCCGTGGTGACAACCGTGGCGGTGATCGCTTTGAGCAGCGGGGCGCACCTGCACACCCTTGGGACAAAGGCGACAGCCGCCCTGCCCCACGCCAAGACGCTCGCCAAGACGGTCCACGTCAAGGCGGCCGATGGGAAGACCGTGGCGGTGACAACCGCAACACTGCCCGCCCCGCCCCACGTGGTGTAGCCGGCGACAAGTTCGCACGCGGCCCCAAGCAGTTTGGTGCTGGCAACTTCAAACCCCATGGTGCGGGCGAAGGCCCGGCCAAGCGTGGCGGCACACGCGTGCTGAAAATCACACGCGGTTGATAGATTTCCTGGGTTGGCCCCAGGAGTTCAAAATCCCCAAAGGCCTTGTCCTCACCGGCAAGGCCTTTTTTCATGGTTGGACGGATAGCACACGCGTTGTGAATCACCCATAAAAAAACCGCCTTGGGCGCAAACCCGGGCGGTTTTTCGTATGGCCGAAAAGGCTTTACGCTTTGGCAGCAGGGGCCGCTTTGCGCTGTGGCAACTTTTCTTTGATACGCGCCGACTTGCCGCTGCGGTCACGCAGGTAGTACAGCTTGGCGCGGCGAACATCACCACGACGCTTGACTTCGATGCTGGCGATCACGGGGCTGTAGGTTTGGAACGTACGTTCCACGCCTTCGCCACTGGAGACCTTGCGCACAGTGAAGCCGCTGTTCAGGCCACGATTACGCTTGGCAATCACAACACCTTCGTAGGCTTGGACACGCTTGCGCGCACCTTCCACCACGTTGACGCTGACGATCACGGTGTCGCCGGGGGCAAATTCAGGAATCACTTTACCCAGACGGGCAATTTCTTCCTGCTCAAGAGTTTGAATCAAATTCATTTTTTGAACTCCGTCCGATCATGCCTCGCTACACAAGGGGCGTTCTGTGTTGTAAGGGCCATGCATTCACATGACTGAACCAGATCGCGGCGGGTAGAGGATCGAAAAGCCCTTGATTATAGCTTTTTCGAAGACGGGGCCTGATGCTGCCCCGGCAAGCTGTCACTGGCCTGTTTTAAAAAAGCCTCGTCCTGGCGGTTGAGCCGACCGGCCTGGCGGGCTTGCTCGAGCAACTCAGGGCGGTGCAAAGCTGTCAAACGCAGACTTTGCTCTCTGCGCCAACGCTCGATGTGTGCATGGTGGCCCGACATCAATTCGGGCGGTACCGCATGGCCCTGCCAAACTTCGGGGCGGGTGTAGTGCGGGCTGTCCAACAAACCATCGAGCGCCGGATTGAAGCTGTCGAGCTGGTGGCTGCCTTCGTCGTTCAAGACACCGGGTTGCAAACGGGCCACCGCGTCGAGCAAGGCCATGGCGGCAATTTCGCCGCCCGACAGCACAAAGTCGCCCAAGCTGATTTGCTGATCCACATACTGATCGATGAAGCGCTGGTCCACCCCTTCATAGCGCCCACACAGCAACACGGCGCCCGCACTGGCCGACCATTGGGTCACCGC
>JBIKHW010000019.1:0-19189 GCA_044361935.1 Limnohabitans sp.
TTTTTTCACCCTGCTCGATGCGCGCCAGCAAAGTGAAATCGGTGGAGGTGAACAGCCCAATGTTGTCGGCGTTCTGGCGGTAAATCCGTTCAAAGCTTTTGGCGATCACCAGTTGCACACCCGCCAGTTTCTCGGCGGTGGGGCTATGTTCGCGAGACGAGCCTTTGCCGTAACGGCGACCCGCCACCAGCACCTGGAACCCGGCTTGCCGCAGGGCTCCCCGTGCGATGGGGTCTTCGCCCTCACAGCGCAGCCCGGTGTGGGCAAAGTCGCCGAGCGTGTCGTCGTAATGGCTCATGATGTGCACGGGCGTGATTTCGTCGGTCGAAACATCGTCGCGCAGCGGTGCGGCTTGTTCGTGGCTCAGTGGCTCACCGCACAGCTGCCGCCGAATCAGCGCCGGGTTCTGGCTCAGGTAAAGCACGCGCAAGGGGGTCGTCAAAACCGTGGCGTCAGGCGAAGTGAGTTGCATGGTGGGTTTTCAGTGCTCAGTGGGATCGGTGGACAGGTTGTTCAGCAGAAGTTGCGCAGCCGGGCTCAGCTGGTCTTCGCCCCGGTGGCACAGAATGAATCGCCTTCGTGACCAGTTTTCTTGCAGCGGCAAGACCTCCAGACCATAGGCTTGGGCGTACAAGGTGGTCACTTCGCGAGGCACCAGCGCTATGCCCAGGCCAGCCCGTACCACGCGCAGCGCGGCTTCGAAATTGGTCACGATCACACGGTGTTGCAGGCGCTGGCCGAGCAAGCTGGCTTCGCGTTGCAGCATCACCTCTACCGCTGAATTCACCGGCATGATCACATGCTCGAATGCCAGCGTGTCGGCAAAACGCACGGCGGGCAGTTCGCATAGCGGATGACCCCGGGGGACGGCCACGCAAAGGTGGTCGTGGCGGTATGTGCGGGTGTGCAACAGGCCAGTTTCGGCCGCATCCCAGCAGATGCCGATCGAGGCGACGCCCTCACGTATGCCGCGCACCACCTCGGGGCTGATGCGTTCTTCCAGATCGATCTGGATGTTCTGGTGCTCCGGTTTTTTCAGGAACTCGGCGATCTCATCGGTCAGTGACTCGGCCATCACAGATGCCGTGGCCAGCACGTTCACCCGCCCCTGTATCCCTGCCGCGTGGCTGGCCATGTCGCGCTCGATGCGGCTGGCGCTCAGCAACATGCTGCGGGCGTGTTCCAGCAGGGTCTCGCCCGCAGGCGTGGGCACCACGCCGTGCTTGCGCCGGGTCAGCAGACTGGCGCCCACGGTGGCTTCCAGCTGGGCCAGCCGTTTGCTCACGGCCGAGGCGACCATGTTGGCCTTTTCCGCGGCGCGGCTCATGTTGCCGGTGTCGCAAACGGTCACGAACAGGCGCAGTGAAGTCAGGTCGAGGTCACGCATCAAGTTATTCCAAATGGGAACAAATAAGCTTCCGAAATTGAATTGTATGATTCATTGGGAATATTAAACTCCCAGCTTCACCAGACAAGGACGACCGGCATGAACGCATTTCAATGGCCCGAGCGCGTGACGATCCGAGAAGTCGGTTTGCGAGACGGCTTGCAAAGCATCGCCCGCACATTGCCCACCGCACAAAAGCTGCAGTGGATTGAAAGCGCCTACGACGCGGGCATTCGCGAGATTGAAGTTGGCTCTTTCGTTCCGCCCAAACTGCTGCCGCAATTGGCCGACACGGCCGAGTTGGTGGCCTTTGCCAAAACCCTGCCTGGCCTCGTGGTATCGGTGCTGGTGCCCAACCTGAAAGGGGCCGAGCGCGCCATGGACTGCGGCGCTGACTGGATGCTGTTGCCCTTGTCGGCCAGCCATGCGCACAGTCTGGCCAATTTGCGCAAGGCGCCAGACGATGTGGTGGCCGAAATCGGTGCCATCGTGGAGGCTCGTCGGGCAAAGGGCTCCGACATCCGCATTGAGGTGGGGATGAGCACCGCCTTCGGTTGCACGATTCAGGGGCCAGTTGCTGTCGATGAAGTGCTGCGTTTGCTCCAAGCTGTGTTGGCCTTGGAGGTGGACCGCGTGGGTTTGGCCGACACCGTGGGCTACGCCGATCCGCGCCAGGTGGGCGAGCTTTTTGCAAAGGCCCGCGAAGTGGCGGGTGACAAGCTGGGTTGCGGGCACTTTCACGACACGCGGGGCTTGGGGCTGGCCAATGTCATGGCCGCGCTGCAAGCGGGCGAGACCCGGTTTGACGCGTGTCTGGCCG
This sequence comes from Limnohabitans sp., assembly GCA_044361935.1. Taxonomy (GTDB): domain Bacteria; phylum Pseudomonadota; class Gammaproteobacteria; order Burkholderiales; family Burkholderiaceae_C; genus Limnohabitans_A. The sequence continues at coordinate 2,208 of JBIKHW010000019.1, forward strand.
GCATTGGCGGCTGTCCCCATGCACCCGGGGCCAGTGGCAATGTGGCCACCGAAGACTTGGTCTTTTTGATGGCCAGCATGGGCGTTGAGACCGGCATTGATTTCGGTAAGCTCATGGCTTTGCGCGCCCAGGTGGCGCAGTGGCTCGCAGGCGAAAGCCTGCATGGTTCGATCGCGCAGGCGGGTTTGCCCAAGAACCTGCGCACACCCGAAATGATGGCATGAACAATTCCGACAAGAAACTCCCCCTCGAAGGCCTGCGTGTCGTTGAGTTCACCCACATGGTCATGGGTCCGACTTGCGGCATGGTTTTGGCCGACATGGGCGCTGAAGTCATCAAGGTTGAGCCCATTGAGGGCGACCGCACCAGGCACTTGTTGGGTTCGGGTGCGGGCTTTTTCCCCATGTTCAACCGCAACAAAAAGAGCATTCAGATCAACCTGCAAAACCCCGAGGGAGCAGAGATGGCGCGGCGCTTGTGCGCCACAGCCGATGTGGTGGCCGAGAACTTCAAGCCCGGCTCCATGGTCAAGTACGGGCTGGACTACGCCAGCCTGTCTGTCCACAACCCCAAGATCATTTACGCCAGTCTCAAGGGCTTTTTGCCCGGGCCGTATGACCACCGCACGGCGCTCGACGAAGTCGTGCAGATGATGGGAGGCTTGGCCTACATGACGGGCCGCCCTGGCGACCCGCTGCGCGCGGGTACCAGCGTGAACGACATCATGGGCGGCATGTTTGGCGCGATTGGTGTATTGGGTGCGTTGATCCAGCGTGGCATCACTGGGCGCGGGCAAGAGATCCAGTCGGCGCTGTTTGAGAACAATGTGTTTCTGGTGGGCCAGCACATGCTGCAGTACGCCATCACCGGCAAGGCGGCCGAACCCATGCCCAACCGCATCTCGGCTTGGGCGGTGTACGACGTGTTCACCGTCAAAAACGGCGAGCAGATTTTTCTGGCGGCGGTGAGCGACGCACAGTGGGCCACTTTCTGTGATGTGCTGGGTTTTGCCGACCTCAAGGCCGACCCCCGATACAGCGACAACAACGCACGCGTATCTCAGCGCGATGTCATGATGCCCGAGTTGCGTCGCCGACTGGAGGCCTTCACCGCCGCCGAGTTGACCGCGATTTTTGAAAAGGCAGGCTTGCCCTTTGCACCCATAGTCAAACCCGAAGAGCTGTTTGATGACCCCCACTTGAACGCCACAGGTGGCCTGGTCGACGTGCGCTTGACCGACGGCCCCAAAGCGGGCGAGATGGCCCGTGCAGCGTTATTTCCCTTCACCATGGACGGGCAGCGCCTGGGTGTGCGGCGTCAGCCGCCCCAGCAAGGTGAAAATACCGATGAACTTTTGCGGGGCTTGGGCTTGGAGCCTGCAGAAATTGATCGTTTACGCACGCTCAAGGCTGTGGCCTGAGTTTTTTATTGACCGACCTTTGACATACAGAAAGAGACAAACCATGCAAAAACACCTCACACGTCGCGCCACTTTGGCCGCATTGACAGCGACAGCGGCCAGTGCTTTTCCGGGCCTGTCCTTCGCGCAAGCCGATCGCCCTGTCAAGTTCATCCTGCCCAACGCGACAGGCTCGGGTGTGGACGCCATCACCCGTGCCGCAGCCCCCGCTTTGAGCAAGGCTTTGGGCTCCAGCGTCGTGGTTGAAAACCAAGCCGGTGCCAGTGGCGTGATCGGGCTGCAGGCTTTGGCAAAAAACCCGCCGGACGGCTACACCTTGTCGGTGGTGTCCAACAACGTGGTGATATTCCCCAGCGTCATCAAAAATCTGCCCTTTGACATGCCCGGCGACTTCACGCCGATTGCCGTGATTGGTGCCACGCCCTTGGTGCTGGTGGCCAATCCACAAAAAGTGGCTGCCGGCAGCAGCCGTGAATTCATTGCCGCGCTCAAAGCCAAGCCCGACGCATACAACTTCGGCTCCGGTGGCACGGGCACCATCTTGCATTTGGCCGCAGAAATGTTTGTGGACGAGGCAGGTGTCAAAGCGCGTCACATTCCCTACAAAGGTGTGGGCCCCATGGTCACCGATTTGCTGGGGGGGCAGATTGACTTTGCCGTTTTGGCCTTGCCCAGCGTTCAGCAGCACATCAAGAGTGGCGCGCTCAAGGCAGTAGGCATGTGTGGTGACAAGCGCAATGCCGCTGCTGCGGAAATTCCTACGTTTGTCGAGCAAGGTTTGCCTGGGTATGTGATCGACGCCTGGTTTGGCGTCTTGGGGCCTAAAGGCATGAGCCCTGCAGCGGTTAAAAAGGTGCATGACGCCTTGGTGGCGGCGTTCAACGATCCATCTGTGAAGGAGACCATGGCCAAACAGGGCAACACCATTGCCATCAGCTCTGTTGATCAAGCGCAAAAATCTTTCCGCAGTGAAAAAGAGCGCTTTGCCGCACTGGTCAAGAAAGTGGGCATCGAGCCGCAATAAGGCGAACAGGGTCGTCGCTTGACATTTGATGCTCAGGCGACGACCATCAGCGCCATGGCCATCCAGGTTTTGATTTTCGGCATTCACCTCGCGCGCAGCACGCGGGGCAAGCCTTGCGCGCCGCCGCAGGCTCTCTAAATCCCCTCTCTTTTGCTTTGTCCGATTTCAATTCGGGCTGCGCTCACCTTGCAGCGCGGCCCTGCTGTTCACTGGAGATTTTCATGGCCGATTTGTTTGACAACCCCATGGGTTTGTGTGGCTTCGAGTTCGTCGAGTTCGCCTCGCCTGTCCCCAACACGCTGGAGCCTCTGTTCGAGAAAATGGGGTTCACCTTGGTGGCGAAGCACCGCTCGAAAGACGTGGTCCTTTTTCGCCAGGGTGACATCAATTTCATCGTCAACCGCGAGCCCAAAAGCCTGGCGGGGTACTTCGCATCCGAGCATGGGCCTTGCGCTTGCGCTCTGGCGTTTCGTGTGAAGGACTCGCACAAAGCCTATGCACGGGCGCTGGACCTCGGGGCGCAGCCCGTGGATGTGCCCACGGGCCCCATGGAGTTGCGCTTGCCCGCGATCAAGGGCATTGGCGGTGCGCCTTTGTATTTGATCGACCGCTATGAAGACGGCAAAAGCATCTACGACATCGACTTCGAATTCATCGACGGCGTGGACCGCCACCCACCGGGCCATGGCCTCAAGCTCATCGACCACATGACGCACAACGTCTACAAAGGGCGCATGGCCTATTGGAGTGGTTTTTACGAGAAGCTCTTCAACTTCCAGGAAATCCGTTACTTCGACATCAAGGGCGAATACACGGGCCTGACCAGCCAAGCCATGATGGCGCCAGACGGCATGATCCGCATCCCGCTCAACGAAGAGTCGGGCAAGACGGGGGGCCAGATCGAAGAGTTCCTGATGCAGTTCAACGGCGAGGGCATCCAACACATCGCGCTGCTCACCGATGACCTTTTGAAAAGTGTGGACGCCTTGCAGATGGCGGGCATCCCGCTGATGACCGCGCCCAACGACATCTATTACGAAATGCTCGAAGAGCGCCTGCCGGGCCACGGCGAGCCCGTGCCCGAGCTGCAGGCGCGTGGCATCTTGATGGATGGTTCCACCACCAATGGCGAAAAGCGCCTGCTGCTGCAAATCTTCAGCCAAACCCTGCTGGGGCCCGTGTTCTTTGAGTTCATCCAGCGCAAAGCCGATGAAGGTTTTGGCGAGGGCAACTTCAAAGCGCTGTTTGAAAGCCTGGAGCGCGACCAGATTCGGCGGGGAGCGATTGTGCTGGAGTGAGCGGGTCACGGAACAGGGTGGTGAAGCGTTTACTGCTTTTTGAGAACGACGTGCCTTCCGTCTTTGAACGTGCCTGTGAGCGTCAGTTCGTCGGTGCGTTCAAACGTCAGGGCGAAGGAAGGGCAGCCAGTAATAACGCTCGGACCATCAACGTTGAAAATCATCATTGCGTTTGGCATTGGCTTGATCGACATTGGGAAATCGCGATTGAGACAAGTGGCTTTGCTCGCAGCGGTAACGTATCGCCAAGTTCCACCCGCTTCAGAAATCCTCACTTGGATCTGAAGTTCATTGGCAGTATGCTGCGATTTCGTTGTTCCAATCCATCCACCGGATAAGGTATCGGCTGTCTGAGCTTGCACGAGTGAACTTACAAGTAAGAGCATAGGCACGGATTTTGTGAGAAGGTTCAAGATGTCTCCTTAGGATGATGGTTTGATATGTTATTGATACTTTATCTAAAAAATAAAGATTCTTTTTTATTCATAAAAAGATTGGCAGGTTTTGAATCCACGCCCCTGCGAATCGTCAACACCGGCGCGTGTCAAGGTAGTCACTTCTGTCTATCCTTGATTGGAGTTCGTCATGCCAGCTGTTCCTGCCAGCATTCCCACCAGCCTGAAACTGCCCGGTGCTCTCAAACTTCAGCTCGAAAAAGATGCCAAGCAAATGGGCAAGAGCCTGGGGCAAACATTTGCACAAGACTCGGCCGATGCGCTGGCCGTCATGAACGCCACCGGTTCAGCCCACGCGCTTGAGGATGCTCGGGTTTACTTTTCTCAACTGAAAGAACATCGTCAGGGGAAAACCGCCCGGCCTGCGCCCTTGCAACCGAAAAAAATAGGCTGAGTTATGAGCACCGTATTTCTCAGCCCAGCGTCATTCCAAGATTTGGTGCGCCTGGAAACGTTTATGCATCTATACGAAGACCCATTGGCAGTGGAGCTCCTCGATTTCACAAGACGCAGAGGTTTAAGCGCGTCAACCCGCCCCATTGCACACCCGCAGTACCTGCGGGCCGTATTGGCGTAGAGTGAATATTTCTGATGTCGCCTGAAAGTAGACAACACCTGTGCCCCTGTGTTTGAATCTGATTTTTAAAACCAGTCATCAAGCCATGAACAGTCAACCCCAACAATCAAGATTTGAAATTTCTGCAGGCGTCTTGACCTCGCGTCGCAGCTTGCTGCAATGTGCCTTGTTCATGGCTGGAGGATGGGGCGGCAGTTTGGCGGCTCAAACAGCGTATCCGCAAAGACCCATTAAATTCATTGTGCCTTTTGCCGCGGGGGGGTCTGCCGACCTGGTAGCCCGATTGTTGTCGGAGCGACTTGGGTTGGCTTTGGGGCAATCGGTGATCGTGGACAACCGAGGCGGCAATGGTTCGGTCTTGGGCACAGAAATCGCTGCCAAGGCCGCACCCGATGGCTATACGGTTTTGCTCAGCAATGGTGCTGCCATGACCACTGGCCCGTTGATGGGTCAGATGACCAACTACAAGCCATTGAGCGATTTTGTCCATCTCAATTTGTTCGGCACTTTCACCAATGCCCTGATCGTCCGGGCCGACCATCCGGCTAAAAATGTTCAAGATTTATTGAACATGATTCGGCAGCAGCCGGGAAAGATCAACTATGGCTCTGCGGGTGTTGGCTCAGCGGGGAATCTGACAGGCGAATTGCTCAAGCAATTGGCAAAAATTCAAATGGTTCATATTCCTTATAAGGGGTCCGGACCGGCGTTCAATGATTTGATGGGCGGGCAAATTGACTTCATGTTCAATGCTCTGATTGCGTCAGCACCCCACATCAAGGCAGGGCGAGTGCGCGCTCTGGCGTTGACGGGGCATCACCGTGACACCGAATTCTCCCAAGTGCCCACATTGTCCGAAACTGTGCCCGGCGCGGTTGGGGATGCCTGGTTTGGCTTGTCGGTGCCAGCGAAAACACCTCTGCTGGTGCAAGAGCGTTTGCGGGCTGACATGGCGCGCGTTTTAGCGAATCCGGAAATGCGCACCAAATTGGCTGAATTGGGCATGCAGCCTTTGGGGCTGGACCAAGCAGAATTTCAGACTTTTCTGGATCAGGAGATCAAGAAATGGGGCCCGGTGATCACGGCCGGTCAACTCAAGGCACAGTAATCGGGACGCGAGTCCCGACGGATCAGGTCAAGGCGGCAGACTCCCGCAAGCCGGTGATCATCGATGTATTGAGCAAATGGGCTTTGTGCAGGACTGGGTCGCTGGCCTTGCGCTGCAATTCCTCCATGGCGGCCTGGCGCTTTGACATGTCTCGCTCCTGCATGCGGGCACGGTTGCGGCCCGATTGCTCCAGCACATGCGAGATGGCGATCGGGCGGCGTTGCCGCTCATACAAAGCCAAAGCATCAAGGCCGCTTTGTCCCTGCAGTATGGTGCTCAGTTTTTCGCTCAGGTTGAACGCATCGTGGATGCCGCCGTTCATGCCCATGCCGCCACTGGGACTGTTGAGGTGGGCAGCATCGCCCACCAGAACCACTCGACCGGTGACGTACTGTTTCACCACCCGCTGGTGAATCCGGTAGGGTCGGATTTCCAGGACATCGTAGGCCTCGTGGCGTGGCCAGATGCGCTGCATCTTTTCTTGGACTGCGGTGTCTGAAGTGGCCTCTTCGATACTCTCTCCTTCATCCGGATACAAACTCACGCGCCATAAATCACGCAGCCGCAGCAAACTGAAAGTGCCACGTTCGCTCCAACAGTAATTGATATAGGAAAGACTTTGCAAGTGTTCATGGAACGCAAACGGGGTGGTGGCCAGTATGGTGGTTTCCGGGAAAGTCAATCCATCGAATTCCAAGTTCAATTGTTTTCGCACTGTGCTGTGGCCACCATCAGCACCCACTAAAAATGAGGCCTCCAGCTGATTCAGTTGGCCGTCTGTTGACTGGTATTGCACCTTGACCGAGTGGTCAGTTTGCGAAAAACCGATCAGTGGACTGCCCCAATGCACATTCACATGGGGCAAATGGGTCTGGATGTGCGCCAACAACAGTTCAGACAAGCGCCATTGCTCACATTGCAAGCGATAGGGGTGCGCGGTTTCGTCTTTCAAGACAGACAGGTCAAATTCGGCATATTGGCCCGTCGAGTGCATGCGAACTTGCCAAGTGGGGGCGATCAATCCCGCATCGATCAATCCGGCCGTGATGCCGTGTTGATCGAGCATGTCCAGCGTCGGAGGATGAAATGTGGAGGCGCGCAAACCGCGCGCCAATTCGGGCGCTGATTCGAGAACCGTGCAAGCTATGCCCATGTGGCCCAACCGCATGGCCAACACCAGGCCAACGGGGCCTGCACCAGAAATGACGACGGGTAAGATGTTCATATTGCTGTGTGGGCGATGCCCATGGCCTGAGCTCTGTGAGCCCAGTGTCTGGCTTGCAGCCAAACTTGAAGGTCAGATGACCCTGAGGGGGTGTTGGGGATGGCCGCGACCGAATGCCACATCAAAGCCAGCATGCTCGACAACCACGGCGGACCAGTGCGTTCGCGTTGAGCCAACAGCGTTTTCAGGCTAGGCATGCCGGTGCCTAGCATCAAAACAGCATCAGCGCTCGATGTGCGTAAAGCCTGGGCTGCGTTGTTGGCCGATTCGCTGGTGGTGGTGTAAATGGCATGAAAACCTGGCTCAGATGCATTCACAGCCTGGACCGTGCCAATGTCAAAACCATGCGACACCCAATAAGCGATGCTCGCTTGTGTGAGGTCACTGGGGTAAGGCGAGAGCAAATCCAATCGATGTGTGCCCAATGTCTTTAAGGCTGCGGCCACGGCCATACCGGCGGTGACAACGGGGGTGTTCAGGCGAGTTTGCCAGGCGTCTACCCATCGCGCCTCTTTTTCGCGGCCCATCAAGTAGGACGAGCCAGTGCAAGCCAGTGACAGAACTGACAGCGGGGCATTGCCAAATTGAAGCAAGCTGGATTCAAGCTGGTCAAAATAATCCGTCAATCGCTGATTCAGATTAGGTGCCTGGCTGACGAGCCGAGCATTGATGAGCGAATAGCCTGTGGGCAACAAGGCCCAGGCTTCAGGTTCTACGGTGGTGTTCGCCTGCGGCGTCAGTAGACCAATCAAACCCAAAGGTGCGTATTCAGTGCTCACAAAAAAAGTGGTTCCGTTGAAATGTCGATAAGGACTAAAAGGATCATTGTGAACCCAAGCCTATGTCCGGGGCCACACCCAACGCAATCAGAGGCAACCCAAACTCGTCGCATTGGTGACAAAACGGCATGAACAGAGGGATCTTCTAGGTTTTAGTCAGGTTGCATTCACGGAGATATCACGACATAGTTGACCAAAAACATCAACCACGGAGACTGTCCACATGAAAATAAACGTCAACGGCAAATCCCACGCACTGGATGTCGAACCGGAAATGCCCTTGTTGTGGGCTTTGCGCGATGAGCTCAACATCAAAGGTCCCAAATTCGGATGTGGAGTGGCTCAATGTGGGTCTTGCACGGTGCTGCTCAATGGCGAGCCAGTACGCTCTTGTGTTTACCCAGTTTCAGGCGCTTCGGGGCAAAAAGTCATCACCATTGAAGGCTTGGCTGACAAGGGCCGCTTGCACGCGATTCAGCAAGCCTGGATCGATCACCAAGTGCCTCAGTGCGGTTATTGCCAGGGCGGGCAGATGCTCGCGGCAGTAGCCCTGCTCAAGAAAAAGCCCAAACCGACCGATGAAGACATCGACGCCGCGATGACCAACATTTGCCGTTGTGGCACCTATGCACGTATCCGCACTGCCATCCACGCAGCAGCCAAGAAAGGGACCCGCGCATGAGCACCCCAGAACAGACCACCGGCATGGATCGCCGCCATTTCTTGAAGATCTCCAGCACCGCCGCAGCAGGTTTGTCTGTGGGATTTTTCGTGCCTCAAAGCGCGCAAACGGCGCAAGGGGCCGCAACGCCCCAGCTCAATGTGTGGGTCGAAATCGAGCCCAACGACACGATTGTCATCCGCTACGCCCGTGCAGAAATGGGCCAAGGCAGCATGACTTCTGCCCCCATGATGATTGCCGAAGAGTTGGAGGCTGACTGGAAAAAAGTGCGTGTCGAGTACGCCACGGCGCATGAAAACCTGCGCACCAAACGCGCCTATGGCGACATGGCTTCGGTCGGCAGCCGCACCATCCGCAATTCGCAGGAATACCTGCGCAAAGCGGGTGCCACCGGGCGCGAGATGTTGATTGCCGCTGCCGCGCAGCAGTGGGGCGTGCCGGCCAGCGAGTGCAAAGCAGCGCTCAGCAAAGTCACCCATGTACCCAGCAAGCGTGTGCTCAGTTACGGCAAACTGGCCGCAGCGGCTGCCAAGCTGGAAGCCCCCAAAGACGTCAAGCTCAAAGACCCAAAAGACTGGACATTGATCGGCAAATCCATTCCCCGTGTGGATATTCCCGACATCGTGACCGGCCGTGTGAAGTACGGCATCGACGCCCAAGTGCCGGGCATGCTGCACGCGGCCATTGCGGCTTGCCCGGTGTTCAACGGCACCATCAAAACCATGGACGCCTCCAAGGTGGAAAGCCGTCGGGGCATCGTCAAGGTGTTGAATCTTGGCACATTTGTGGCCGTGGTGGCCGACAACTGGTGGCGTGCCAAAGAGGCGCTGCGCGATGTGGCGGTGGACTGGGATGTGGGCGAGCACGGCACCTTGAGCAGCGCCGCAATCATGGCCCACTTCAAAGCCGGTATGGAGCAGCCAGAGCTGGCGGTGGCCCGCAACGATGGCAACACGGCCGACGCTTTGAGCAAAGCGGCCAAGGTGGTGGAGGCCGAGTACTTCACGCCCTATTTGGCGCACGCCACCATGGAGCCCATGGTGTGTACCGCTTGGCTCCAGGGCGACCAACTCGATGTGTGGTGCTCAACGCAAAACCCGGAATCCACCTTGGCCGTGGCGGCGGCGACTGCGGGCGTTCCCCAGGCCAACGTGAAAGTGCATCCGATGCAATTGGGTGGGGGTCTTGGGCGCAAAAGCCCGCAAGACTTCACACGGCAAGCCGTCAGCATTGCCAAAGCCATGCCCGGCAAGCCCATCAAAATGCTCTGGTCGCGCGAAGAGGAAATTCAGCACGGCTTGTACCGCCCGGCCAGCTTGATGCGTTTCAAGGCGGGTTTGAGCGCCACGGGCAAAGCCGAGGCGCTGCACATCCGAGTGAGTGCCCCGTCCATCTTGGCCACCTTGCTGAAACTGCCCTTGCCCAAAGGCGTGGATGGTCAGGCCGTCGCCTGCTTCAACGACCATCCTTATGACATTCCCAACACCTTGGTGGACTATGCCCAGCGCAACACCAATGTGCCTGTGGGTTTTTGGCGCACCGTGGGGCATTCACAAAACCCGTTTGGGCGTGAGTGCTTCATTGACGAGATGGCCCAGGCGGCCTCCAAAGACCCGGTGGAATACCGCTTGGCCATGCTGCCCAACAATGAAAAGGCCAACCGCGACCGTGCCATTTTGCTGGCCGTGACCAAGGCAGCCGGGTGGGACAAAAAGCCGGCACCGGGTGTGTTCCGGGGCGTGGCCGCCACCGACGGTTATGGCAGCTGGACGGCTTGCGTGTGCGATGTCTCGGTCAACGCCAAAAACGAGGTCAAGATACACCGCATCGTGATCGGCATTGACCCCGGTTATGCCGTCAACCCCGACAACATCGTGGCCCAGTTCCAGGGCAGCGTGGTGCATGGTTTGACCGCCATTTTCTGGGGCGAAAACACCATCAAGGACGGGCGTGTGGAGCAATCCAACTTCCACGATTACCGCATGATGCGTTTGAACGAAATGCCCAAGGTGGACGTGGTGATTGCCCCCACGGGCGGCTTCTGGGGCGGGGTGGGCGAGCCGGCCCAAGCGCCTTTGGCACCCGCTGTGGCCAATGCCATTTCGGCGGCACTCGGCAAACGCATCCGCAGCTTGCCTTTGAAAAACCATGGTTTGACTTTGGCACGCGCATGACGGTGAGGGGCTTTGCGCGGGTGTGCGCCCTGGTGTTCAGCGCTGGCTGGGGCTGGGCCGTTGCGCAAACGCCTGAGGCCCCCCAAGCTGGCTCGCCAGAGCGGGGCAAGGCCTTGCTCTTGCAAAGACAAGACAGCGGCTGTGTGCTCTGCCATCAAGTGCAGGGTTTGCCTGTGGGTGGCGCACTCGGCCCGTCTTTGGTCGGTTTGGCCGAGCGCAGCACAAAGGCTCAAGCCCGCGAGCGCATCGCCGATGCCCGGCGCTTTAACCCGCAAACCATCATGCCCGCCTATTTCAGCACCGAGGGTTTGAACAAAGTGGCGAGCCCCTACAAGGGGCAAACCATTTTGACGGCGCAGGGGCTTGAAGACATCTTGAGTTACTTGTTCTTGCCCAGCAAGGCCACGCCATGAAGTTGCCGTCATTGACCCGTCGCGAGGGCTTGAGGCAGACACTGCGGGTTGGCCTTTACTGGGCCGCCGCACAGCTGTGGCCCAGCCACGCCCAAGAGATGACCTCTGGTCAGTCCTTGAGCCTGGCGCAAATGATCGAGCCCCTGACCCAAGGCGCTCGTGTATTGGAGCAAGACGTGAAATGGGTTGCCCCCGTGTTGGCCGACAACGGCACTTTGGTACCTGTCACGGTGCAAGTGCAAAGTCCCATGACGCCGCAAGACCATGTGACCCACTTGTACCTCTTGTCGCCGCGCAACCCGGTGACCCGCATGGCGATTTTTCATTTGGGCCCATGGAACGGCCGGGCCGAAGTCAGCACGCGCCTGCGCTTGGCGGGCACCCAGCAAGTGGTCGCTTTGGCGCGCCTGTCCAGTGGCGAGTTTCGTTATGGCCAGATGGAAATCATCGTCACCGAGTCGGCTTGCGTCGACGCTTCTTGACCATGGCATTTGCACGTATCCAATGGCCTGAACGCGTTCTTGCGGGCGACGTGGTCAAAGTTCGTCTGCTGGTGCAACACCCCATGGACACGGGTTATCTGCAAGACCTGTTGGGCAAATTGGTGCCTCGCAACGTGATCCGCTCTTTGACGTGCACTTGGGGCCAGCAAGAGGTGTTCCGTGTGGAGCCTTCGTCGGGAATTTCGGCCAATCCTTTGTTTGAATTTTTTGTACGTGCGGACCAAACGGCCGAAATGCATGTGGCGTGGACAGATGACCGGGGTGTCAAAGGCAGCTTGCGGCAAACATTGCCGGTCTTGCCCAAGAGCAGCCCCTGAGCGCATGAGCAGCACAGCGTTCGCATCGATGCCCGCAGCAGGGTGTGTGTGCACCGTGATCAAGACGTGCTGGCGGGTTTTTATGCTGATCGCGTTGTGGTCGGTGAGTGGGTACGTGGCTGCGCAGACGGCAGCGCCACCCGCGCGCAGCTTGCTTTTGTCCCAGCTCAAATCGGGCTTGCATTACTCGGGCAAGGATGTGCAAGCCTTGCAAGCCGACGAATTTGCCAACCCCGCCCAACTCTGGCTGAGCCAAGGGGCGCAAGCTTGGGGCCAGCCCAGTGCCGCGAACGGCAAATCATGTGTCAGTTGCCACGGCGCAGTGGCCACCAGCATGAAAGGCGTCGCCACACGTTACCCCGCCATCGATGCCGCCAGTGGGCGCCTCTTCAACCTCGAAGACCGCATCAACCAATGCACCACGCGCCACCAACAAGCGGCGGCCATGCCCCCCGAATCAGATGCCTTGCTTGGCTTGAGTTTGCTGGTGACGCAGGCCTCCAAAGGCATGCCCTTGCGGGTAGACATTGGCGGTGCGGCGCGCGGCCACTGGCAAGCGGGGGCGACTTTGTTTTCTCAACGCCAAGGCCAAATGAATTTGTCGTGCGCCCAGTGCCATGACCAAAATTTTGGACAACGCCTGTACACCGACCCGCTGAGTCAAGGGCAACCCAATGGCTACCCGGTGTACCGTCTGGAATGGCAAAAACCGGGCTCGCTGGAGCGGCGTTTGCGCAGTTGCTATGCCGGTATTCGCGCTGAAACACCAGCTTGGGGCGCATTGGAAATGCGGCAACTGGCGCTGTACTTGATATGGCGAGGTGAAGGTTTGCCCATCGAGGTGCCGGCTGTGCGCAAGTGATCAAGCCGCCCTGACTTTGCGGGGTAACTTCGGCTAAGCGGCCGACTCGCCGGAGGCAGGTTTCTCAGACTGAGCGATTGGTTGGGCACGGCCCTTCACTTGGGCTGAAACTTGTTGAAGAAACTTCAAGGCCGCATCTTCAAGTTGAAAAACCCCGGTCCTTCTACCGGGAAGTGACTACAACCTTTGAGCATGACGATCGATTTTTTGGTTTTGAGCTTATCGAAGAACACATGACTGGACTCAACTTGAGTCCAAAGATCCGATATTGGGCTCTTTGGGAGCAGTCTCGGCAGAAACTCGCGCACGAGGTGGAAAGAAGGTCTGATACTTCTGCCAATAGGTTTCAGTGCAATAACTGCTGAATATCATTCCTGCCCCTTTTTTGTGCCGTAACTTTACGGTTGAGCGAGGGAGTTGACCTCACTGGTTCGCATACTCTCTACGGCTTTAACAGCGGCGTCGATTGCCTCTGGGTCGAGTGTGAGTGGAATGTGACCAACTCCCGGCAATAGCGTGACTGGCCAGCTCTTGCCCTGCTTGCGGAAGGTGCTCTCAAGCTTGTCGGTAAAGAAGGCTTCGTCACTTGTTCCCGCTATGACGGCGCACGGCTGGTTAACGGCTCTGATGTTCGCTTCGTACTCTCTCCACGGTTGAAAGTTCGCTGCTAGCGCATAGGAGTACTCCGGAGTTAGGAGCGCCTTCGCCTCTTCGTTTAACGCGAAGCTGGTGACCGGCATGTCGTTGAAGGCACGGATGCCAACGTGATTCAGCAAGGACAGCGCAATGACACGCGGAATTCCAACATTGACCCAGCCACCACTGCTAGGACGGTAGTTGGGCGCATCAGGGCTCAAAAATGGGGAGAGGAGCAGGTAGCTCTGAAATGCATTCTGGCGATTGCTGCCGGCAAATCGAAGGGCGAATCCACCCCCCGACGAAAACCCGAGCAGGGTGGACGGCTTCGGTAATGAGACGGCATGTGTAAACGAGTCGAGATCGTCTTCAAGTTGTCCGATATAACGGATCGTCCCTTTGGGCACCGAGTCGCCGTGCCCACGTACGTCCAGCGCGTATGCCGCGTATCCGGCTTTGGCGAACGCCTTGGCAAGAAGGTGCATGCTGGTGCTGCTCGCTGAGGAGCCGTGCACAAAAACGATGCTTCCTCTGGGTTCCACCCGCGTCGGGCTGTAGTAGCGATAGGCGAGTGACGCGCCATCCGCGGCGGCGAAGTGAAGAAGAGGTGGCAAGTCCGAAAAGTCGACCGCCTTGAAGGGGTTGTTGATGTTTGCCATAGCCGGCGGAGGCTTCGGTCCGCCAAACGCAATCGCAGCCGTGATGGCTGCAATCAGAAACGTGCCTGCAACGGCAAAGGTAATCAAGACGAAAGACAGTTTCATGAGTCACAGTCCGTTGGCTCTGAGGTTGAGCGAGGGGTTAGGCGTCACTCGTGCGCTACCGGAACTTGGCCAAATACCGTGAGTAGACCCAGCCCTGAACGTTTACTTTCCCATCTTCGCGTGACCAGGCAACCAGAGACCAATTATTTTGTTTTTCTACCAGCAGCACGGCCTTGCCCAGCGTAAGTGTTCCGACAACGGGAGATTTGGCGCGTGGATTCTGGTGGACTGAAAGCGATTTGCGCGAGACGAATCGGAATGAATCAATGGTTGGGCTTGGGGGCACAGTTGCCTGCACCTGTGCCCTTATTTCCTTCTTTGCCTTTCTCTCGTTTTCGGCCAGTGCTTCCTTTACGTAGTAGTCCGCTACTGGGTTTACTACTGCGAAGAGTAAGGCAACCAGAATTGGAAAAACAACCAATGTGAGGAGTTTCTCGTGCAGTGGGTTTCGTAGAGACCGAATTTCATCCACTAGCGTTGCAATAAATCGTTCGAGCCTGCTTTCTGAGTGGGCAAGTGCTCTTTCGACTACTGCATCCAGCAGCTCCTGCAGTTCTGATTGGTTGACCTTCACTGGGGCGTCGTCCGCAGCATCAGTGCGGTGTGCCTCCGGCCAAGCTTCCGGTCCAATCGACTTCCGGAATCCCTCAATTCGAAGATCCCGGAAAGCCCGTTGGACCGCATTGGTCGAGTCCTCAAGTCGCCACCGCGCAATGGCTGCTTGCATTTCGCGGACGGGATCGTTGATCCTGGCCGCGGCGAGCGCAGCCTTAAGATCTTTGAGTGGGTCCGCAATCCGGATGGACTCAAGTGACTTCTGCAGTGCGACGTACGCAGCTGGCAGTCGGATCGCCGAGATGGTCTCCTGAAGCTGCTTCAGAGCGAAGCTGTCTTGCATCTTCATGGCGTCACGAACCTGACTGAACGGATCCTTGAATTCCGCCACTGCCGCTATCGTCTTTCGCAGTTCGGCGCCGTAGTCCGGAACTGACATGAGCCGCATGGCATCCTGAATCTGCTTGAGTGGATTTTCGATGTCCATAGCGGCACGCAGGGCGGACATCTGCCTTTCGTGATGGTGCGCTGCTGCTCTGAGCGCGTCGGTTGCTTGGAAGTGCTTGCGGTCTGACATGAGGGCCGGCCTTGTGACGCCTAACGTGATATAGACCGCAAAACCCGGTTGATATATCCGGGCTTAGTCGATACAGCCTGTGAAATAAATTGCGGCAAATGGCGTGCAGCAAAGCTTTGGGCCTTGCGTGTTGTTATTTCATGCAGGTACAAATTTCCCATTAAAGCCGGTGCTCCCTTTTTAATTCCACCCGCTGACTGACCCAACTGCGCGAATGGATTCTGGGTACGCACTATATGTTGGAAAAACTAAATTTCAACTTAATTAGATTCTTTTTAATTAATTCAATGGCTCTTTGACCGGCTGTGCACAACTGTCAAGTCGCCCCATTGCACACCCGCAGCACCTGCGGGCCATAGGCCTCGAGCTTTTTGACGCCCAGTCCGCTGATGCCTTGCAGCTGCGCCAAGCTTTGCGGCGCGGCTTCGGCAATAGCGGCCAGGGTGGCGTCGTGGAAGATCACATACGCGGGCAGGTTGTGTTCTTTGGCCACTTCGGCGCGCCAGGCCTTGAGGTTGATGAAGCGCACCATCGCGTCTTGCCCCAAGTTCGCCGCAGCAGGCGCGGGGCCGCTGCGGGTGCGGCTTTTTTTGTCGCTGCGTTGGCTGGTGCTTTCTCGCAATTGCACGGGCACATCGCCTTTGAGCACAGCGCGTGACGCTTCGGTCAGGTGTAAGGTGCTGAAGCCGTCTTCGGTGTGCACATGCAAAGCGCCAATGGCGATCAGCTGGCGCATCACGGCGCGTAGTTGCTGTTCGCTGTATTCGGCGCCCAGTCCAAAGGTGCTGATGCTTTCATGGCCGCGTTGCACCACCTTCTCGGTTTTTTTACCGCGCACGATGTCCATGGTGTGGCTGGCCCCAAAGCTGTGGCCACTGCTTTGCTGGGTGCGGTATACGGTGGACAGCAACTTGCGCGCAGCGTCGGTGCCGTCCCACACATCAGGTGGCTGCAGGCAGTTGTCGCAATTGCCACAAAAGGGCATGTAAACGCCTTGTGCGCTGTCCTTTTGGCTGCTGTAGCTTTCGCCGAAGTAACTCAGCAGCCGCACACGGCGGCAGTCGGTGGCTTCGGCCAAGGCCAGCAGCGCGTCGAGCTTGCCGCGCATGACCTGCTTGAACTCTTCGCCTGCTGGGCTCTCGTCGATCATGCGGCGCTGGTTCACCACGTCCTGCAGGCCGTAGGCCATCCACGCATCCGACGCCAAGCCGTCGCGCCCGGCGCGGCCCGTCTCTTGGTAGTAGCCTTCGATGTTTTTGGGCATGTCCAGGTGCGCCACAAAGCGCACATCCGGCTTGTCGATGCCCATGCCAAAGGCCACGGTGGCGACCATCACCACGCCTTCTTCGCGCAGAAATTCGTTTTGGTGGCGCTGGCGCACCGCTGAGTCCAGCCCGGCGTGGTACGGCAGCGCGTGGATGCCCGCTTCGCACAACATGACCGCAATCTCTTCCACCCGTTTGCGCGATTGGCAATAGACCACGCCCGCTTCTTCGGGGTGTTCGCGCTCGATGAAGCGCAGCAGTTGGGTGCTGGCGTCTTTTTTCTCGACGATGGTGTAGCGGATGTTGGGCCGGTCAAAGCTGCTGATGAACAGCTCTGCCTTTTCCAGT
>JBIKHW010000224.1:0-5820 GCA_044361935.1 Limnohabitans sp.
GCCATCTCGATGTCGCCGATGCGGGTGGGTTGGAAGAGTTGGGCAAGGGTGTCGGTCATGGGGGCTTTGTAATGCGGTGGGGCCAAAAGAGAAGTCGATCATTATGAGTGGAACAGTTCGATGTGGCAGCCCACCCTGTGAGCGATGGTTTGCAGGGTGAGTTCCACGCCCATCGCCCAAAGAGTGGGCTCCTACAACAACACAGTCCTGTCAAAGAGGCCGCACCGCACTTGGGATAATGGCACTCCCCTTTCACACCGGACAACACACCGTGAGCGCCATCGCCATCATCGACTTCGAAACCACGGGCATCTCGCCCAATATGGGCGACCGCGCCACCGAGGTGGCGGTGGTGATGCTGGAAAACGGTCAGGTGGTGGACCGTTACCAAAGCCTGATGAACGCCGGTGTGCGGGTCAACAGTTTCATCACCCAGCTCACCGGCATCACCAACGAGATGGTGCAGGCTGCGCCATCTGCCGAGCAGGTGATGCGCGAGGCGGCACGCTTTGTGGCGGGCAGGCCGATGGTGGCGCACAACGCGGCCTTTGACAAAAAGTTTTGGCAGGCCGAGTTGGCCCGTTGCGGGCAAGATGGCTCGCACCCCTTTGCCTGCACCGTGCTGCTGTCGCGCCGTCTGTACCCGCACGCGCCCAACCACAAGCTGGGCACGCTGGCCGCGCTGCACCATTTGCCGTCGTCAGGCCGCGCCCACCGCGCTTTGGCCGATGCCGAGATGGCCGCGCATTTGCTGGCGCAGATGCAGCATGACCTGAAAACCCGTTACGGCTGCACACAGGCCGACCACGCTTTGCTGATGGGCCTGCAACGCACCAGCCGCCACATGGTGGGGCCGTATTTGAAGGCGCGCACGGGTGGCCCTGGATCTTTGTAGGTCGGCACCTTCAGGTCCGACATGGTGTGTGTTGGTGCAGAGCTTGGCGGGGGCTGAATGGCGAAAACTAAGTCGCATTCAAAGTCGCATAATTTCCCGAATGATTTGGTAAATATCTTTATATGACATAGACTTACGTCATATGTCAAAGTCGCAAAAATTTCAGCTTTATGACCATCCAGTCCAGATGGAGCCCTTGCTGCCCGCTGAGCACCGCATGGGTCCCCTGCTGGAGCGTTCGCATGATCTGATCCGCAAGGCAGACCGTTTGTCGGGCTGGTGCCCGAGCGGGGCGCTCCCGGGGCTGCGCTCATCGTTGCGGGCCATGAACTCGTATTACTCCAACAAGATCGAGGGTCAACACACCTTGCCGCTGGAGATCGAGCAAGCCCTGCGCAACGATTACGCCCATGACGCCGACAAGGCTCGTCGTCAACGCATGGCGCTGGCCCACATGGCGACCGAGTCGCAATTAGAGGCGCTGTGGCCTGCGTGGGACGGTGCTCAAGTCTGGTCGGTGCAGACCGTCTGCGACATCCACCAGGATTTGTTCGCCCGCTTGCCCGAGGCCGATCGCCAGCTCGAATCACCAGGGGGCGTGCAAACCTTGCAGCCCGGTGCACTGCGGGAGCGCGAGGTGAGTGTGGGCCGCCATGCCGCCCCAGCCGCTGCAGTTTTGCCTGCGTTTTTGTCGCGTTGGACCAGTGTCTATTCGGGCGTCAGACGCGGCGAGTTGCAGCTGGTGGCCATGGCAGCGGCGCACCAGCGGCTGGCCTGGATTCACCCCTTTGCAGACGGCAACGGGCGTGTGGCGCGGCTGCACAGCCATTTGGTGTTGGGGCATATGGGCTTAACCAACGGTTTGTGGTCGCCGTTGCGGGGCTTTGCCCGCACGCATGAGGCTTATTACGCGCATCTGGCAGCAGCCGATGAACCCCGGGCAGGCGATCTGGATGGCCGGGGCAATCTGACCGAGTCGGGTTTGATTCGCTGGATCGATTACGTGTTGGGCGTATGCATCGACCAAGTCGACTTCATGTCGGTCTTGCTGTCACGGGGTGGCATGAAAGACCGCATGGCGGCCTGTTTGGCCTACGAGGAAAACGTGGTCAAGCAAGGCGTGCGCGCCGAGGCTTTGCGGGCGCTGCATTACCTGTTTGCGTCGCAGGCCGAGCTGGACCGGGCCGACTTCAAAGCCATGCTGGGTTTGGGCGAACGCTTGGCCACGGCGCAGGTGTCGGCTTTGCTCAAAAGGGGTTTGCTGGAAAGCGATTCGCCCCACGGCAAGCTGCGTTTGGGTGTGCCGCAGCACGCGTTGCGCTTTTACTTTCCGAGTTTGTGGCCAGAGGCCGAGGCGCAGGTCTGAAAGCCCCTCACCTTCACCCCAATCCCAGCGGTAGCGCCGTCTTGTAGCGCACCTGCTTGAGCGCAAAGCTGGAGCGGATTTTTTCCACGCCCGGAATCGGTGAGAGCTGCTCCAGAATGAAGCGCTCCAGCGCCGCCATGTCGCGCACGGCCACGCGCAACAGGTAGTCGCTGTCGCCGGTCATCAAATAGCACTCCATCACTTCGTCATGTCGGGCAATGTGCGCTTCAAAGTCGGCCAGGGTTTCTTTGCTTTGGGTCTTGAGGCTGATGGAGATGAACACCGTCAGGCCCAGCCCCAGCGCCGCCGCACTGGCCAGCGCCACATAGCGCTGGATCACGCCGCCCGACTCCAACGCCTTGACGCGGGCCAAGCAAGGCGAGGGCGACAGGCCTATGCGTTTGGCCAGCGTGACGTTCGACAGCGAGCCGTCGCGCTGCAGTTCGTCCAGTATCTTCAAATCCACGTTGTCCAGAACCATGTGCTGAATCCTTCATATTTTCGGCATATTGTGCTTTAAATCAAGGTCTTAGGGGTTCAAATACGCAGCACATGCGCCGCATGCCTCTGTACAGTTAAATGCATGAACGCACCTTACGAACCCCTGTTGCATACCTTGGACATTGACCCCGAAGAAACCGCCGAATGGCGCGACGCTTTGCTGGCGCTGATCGGCACCCAAGGCCCAGCGCGTGCGCGGCAAATTCTGGACGAGCTGGCCACCCTGGCCCGCCATCAGCGCACGGGCTGGCAGCCGGAGCTGAACACGCCTTACATGAACACCATCGCGGTGGAAGACCAGCCCGACTTCCCCGGTGACTTGGCCACCGAAGAGAGGCTGGTGGCCATCATGCGTTGGAACGCACTGGCCATGGTGGTGCGTGCCAACCAGGCCTATGGCGAGTTGGGCGGGCACATCGCCAGTTACGCGAGCGTGGCCGATTTGTTCGAGACCGGCTTCCACCACTTTTTCCACGCCCGCACCGAGCAGCACAAGGGCGACTTGGTGTTCTTTCAGCCGCACAGCGCTCCCGGTGTGTACGCCCGCGCTTTTCTGGAAGGCCGCTTGTCTGAGGCGGACCTGATGCACTACCGCCAAGAGATCACCGCGCCGGGCAGCGGCGCACGCGGCTTGTCGAGTTATCCGCACCCTTGGCTGATGCCCGATTTTTGGCAGTTCCCCACGGGGTCGATGGGCTTGGGGCCGATCAGCTCGATCTACCACGCCCGCTTCATGCGCTACCTGACGCACCGCCAGCTGCAAGACTGCAGCGCCCGCAAGGTGTGGGGCGTGTTTGGCGACGGCGAGATGGACGAGCCCGAGAGCATGAGCGCCCTGACCTTGGCCGCGCGAGAAAAACTCGACAACCTGGTGTGGGTGGTCAACTGCAATTTGCAGCGGCTCGATGGCCCCGTGCGCGGCAACGGCCGCATCATCGATGAGCTGGAAAAGCTGTTTGCGGGTGCGGGCTGGAACGTGATCAAACTGGTCTGGGGCAGCGACTGGGACGGCCTGCTGGCCCGGGACATCTCGGGCGCTTTGCTGCGCGCTTTTGCCAACACGGTCGATGGCCAAATGCAGACCTTTGCCGCCAAGGACGGGCGCTACAACCGCGACAACTTCTTTGGCCAAAACGAAGAACTGGCGCGGCTGGCGCAGGGCATGACCGACGAGCAGATCGACCGGCTCAAGCGCGGTGGTCACGACATCGTGAAAATCCACGCGGCGTATGCCGCCGCAGCCGCGCACCGCGGCCAGCCCACGGTGATCCTGGCGCACACCAAAAAAGGCTTTGGCATGGGCAGCGCGGGCCAGGGCAAGATGACCACACACAGCCAGAAAAAATTCGATGAGCAAGACCTCATTGACTACCGCAACCGCTTTGACCTGCCGCTGAGCGACGAGCAGGCCAAGGGCCTGGCCTTTTACAAACCCGCCGACGACAGCGCCGAGATGCGTTACCTGCGCGAGCACCGCGCCGAATTGGGTGGCAGCTTGCCCAAGCGCGATACCGTTTGTGACCGTTTGCCTGTGCCCGCACTCGGCAGCTACGGGCAATTCGCCCTGCAGGCCGACGGCAAGGAAATGAGCACCACCATGGCTTTTGTGCGCATGCTGGGCAACCTGCTCAAAGACAGCACCTTAGGCCCGCGCATCGTGCCCATCGTGGCCGACGAGGCACGCACCTTCGGCATGGCCAACCTGTTCAAACAAGTGGGTATTTACAGCAGCGTGGGTCAGCGCTATGCGCCCGAAGACATTGGCTCGGTGCTGAGTTACCGCGAAGCCACCGACGGCCAGATTCTGGAGGAAGGCATCAGCGAAGCGGGTGCCATCGCCAGCTGGACGGCTGCGGCCACCAGCTACAGCGTGCACGGCTTGGCCATGCTGCCCTTCTACATTTATTACTCGATGTTCGGCTTTCAGCGTGTGGGCGACGCCATCTGGGCCGCAGCCGACCAACGCGCCCGGGGCTTTTTGTTGGGCGCCACATCGGGCCGCACCACCTTGGGTGGCGAGGGCTTGCAGCACCAGGATGGCAGCAGCCATTTGGTGGCGGCCACCATCCCCAACTGCAAGGCCTACGACCCGGCGTTTGCGGGCGAGCTGGCGGTGATTTTGGACGCGGGCATGCGCGAGATGGTCGAGCAGCAAGCCGACGTGTTTTATTACGTCACCTTGATGAACGAGAACTACGCCCAGCCCGACTTGCCTGCGGGCGTGGAGGCCGACGTGCTGCGCGGGGGCTACCGATTTGGCGTGTACGGCCCCAGCGATGCGGCCCAGCGCGTGACCTTGCTCGGCTCAGGCGCGATCTTGACCGAGGTGGTCAAAGCCGCGCAGCAACTGGCCGCGCAAGGCGTGGGTGTGGAGGTGCTGAGCATCACCAGCTGGAGCGAGCTGGCGCGTGATGGCATGGCGCAAGAAGCCAGTGGCGCTGTGGGCGCTGGGCACCTGGCGCAACTGCTGAACGCCACCCAAGGCCCCGTGATCGCCGCCACCGACTACGTGCGGGCCGTGCCCGAGAGCGTACGCGCCTTCGTGCCCGAAGGCCGACGTTACACCACTTTGGGCACCGACGGCTTTGGCCGCAGCGACACGCGGGCTGCGCTGCGCCGCTTTTTTGCGGTGGACGCCGACAGCATTGCGCAAGCAGCGGTCAAGGCGTTGGCGGGCTGAATAGCTGTCGCATTCCGGAGTTTTTTGTTTCCGTCATCCCGGAGTAGATTATTTTGTAATCCCGGCCTTGTATCGTCATCCCGGACTTTTTTTCGTCATCCCGGACTCGATCCGGGATCCAGTGCGCACAGTGGACGATGGCAAAGGGCCTGCGTGAACCCTGGATCCCGGGTCTTCGCCCGGGATGACAAGCACCGGGTTTGCGTTGCCATCGCTGTCATCCCGGACCCGATCCGGGATCCACTGCGCACCGTGGACGATGACAAAGGGCCTGCGTGAACCCTGGATCCCGGGTCTACGCCCGGGATGACGGGCACCGGGTTTGCGTTGCCATCGCTGTCATCCCGGACTCGATCCGGGATCCAGGTATCCAAGTGA
>JBIKHW010000020.1:0-19161 GCA_044361935.1 Limnohabitans sp.
CGAGAAGATTCGCACCATTGCGAGCCATCTCGGCCAGGCCAACCCTGAGTACGTGCACCCCTTCATGCAGCGCAACGACGGCAAGTCGGTGGGCTTCATTGTGGTCACCACGGACAAGGGTTTGTGCGGTGGTTTGAACACCAACCTGTTGCGCGCGGTGACAGCTCAACTGCGTGAAACACAAGCCCAGGGCAAAACGCCCAAGGCGGTGGCCATTGGTGGCAAAGGCCTCGGTTTTCTGAACCGTGTCAATGCCAAGGTGGTAGCGCATGTGACGCAGTTGGGTGACAAGCCGCACTTGGACAAGCTGATTGGCCCTGTCAAGGTGCTGCTCGATGCTTACGCTGCTGGCGAAGTGAGCGCTGTTTACCTTTGTTACAACAAGTTTGTCAGCACCATGGCGCAAGTGCCCACCATCGACATGTTGCTGCCCTTGTCTGTTGCAGAGATGCAAGCGGAAACCAAAGCAGCGGGACACACGCACGCTTGGGATTACATCTACGAGCCCGATGCGCAGACGGTCATTGATGAGCTGTTGGTCCGTTATGCAGAAGCCTTGGCCTATCAGGCCGTGGCTGAAAACATGGCCTCTGAGCATGCCGCTCGTATGGTGGCCATGAAGGCAGCAACCGACAACGCTGGCAATGTGATTGGCGAGCTCAAGCTCGTCTACAACAAGACCCGTCAAGCCGCCATCACCAAAGAACTGTCGGAAATCGTCTCTGGCGCAGCCGCGATCAGCGGTTGATTCCCAGTTCTGCAAATTCAAATTATTTGGAGCGAAAAATGCAAGCCCAAGGAAAAATTGTTCAGTGTATTGGCGCTGTGGTCGACGTGGAATTTCCACGCAACCAGATGCCCAAAGTTTATGACGCGCTCAAAATGGAAGGCTCCGCGCTGACCCTGGAAGTGCAGCAGCAACTCGGCGACGGCATCGTGCGCACCATTGCGCTCGGTTCTTCCGACGGATTGCGTCGTGGCTTGATGGTGTCCAACACCGGCAACCCCATCACAGTCCCCGTGGGCAAAGCCACACTGGGCCGTATCATGGACGTGCTGGGTTCACCCATCGACGAGCGTGGTCCTGTCAGCCAAGAACTGACTTCTTCGATCCACCGCAAGGCTCCCGCTTATGACGAGCTGAGCCCTTCGCAAGAACTGCTGGAAACCGGCATCAAGGTGATTGACTTGGTTTGCCCCTTCGCCAAAGGCGGTAAGGTTGGCTTGTTCGGTGGTGCCGGTGTGGGCAAAACCGTGAACATGATGGAACTCATCAACAACATCGCCAAGGCGCACAGCGGTTTGTCCGTGTTCGCGGGTGTGGGTGAGCGTACCCGTGAAGGTAACGACTTCTACCACGAGATGGCCGACTCCGGCGTTGTGAACCTCGAGAACTTGCCTGAGTCAAAAGTGGCCATGGTGTACGGTCAGATGAACGAGCCACCAGGCAACCGTTTGCGCGTCGCCTTGACCGGTCTGACCATCGCTGAATCGTTCCGTGACGAAGGCAAAGACGTGTTGTTCTTCGTGGACAACATCTACCGCTACACATTGGCCGGTACCGAAGTGTCCGCCTTGTTGGGTCGTATGCCTTCTGCTGTGGGTTACCAGCCTACTCTGGCCGAAGAAATGGGCCGTTTGCAAGAACGTATCACCTCCACCAAAGTGGGCTCGATCACTTCCATCCAAGCCGTTTACGTTCCAGCAGACGACTTGACCGACCCATCGCCAGCGACCACCTTCGCTCACTTGGACTCCACCGTCGTGTTGTCTCGTGACATCGCTTCGCTCGGAATCTACCCTGCTGTGGATCCTTTGGACTCCACCAGCCGTCAGCTGGACCCCTTGGTTGTGGGTCAAGACCACTACGAAACAGCCCGCGCTGTGCAAGGCACATTGCAGCGTTACCGTGAACTGCGCGACATCATCGCCATCATGGGTATGGACGACTTGGCACCTGAAGACAAGTTGGCCGTGGCCCGTGCCCGCAAGATCCAGCGTTTCCTGTCGCAGCCATTCCACGTGGCTGAAGTGTTCACCGGCTCGCCCGGCAAGTACGTCACCTTGGCCGAAACCATCCGTGGTTTCAAGATGATCGTTGCCGGTGAGTGCGATCACCTGCCAGAGCAAGCTTTCTACATGGTCGGCACCATCGACGAAGCTTTCGAGAAGGCCAAAAAGGCTGCTTAAAGCAGTGCTTCAGGGGGGCTTGAGCCCCCCGAAGCCCGCTTCAAAGCACCTTTTTAAGGAGTAAACATGAACACCATCCACGTTGATGTGGTCAGTGCCGAAGAGTCCATCTGGTCGGGTGAAGCCCGGTTTGTGGCCTTGCCCGGTGAGTCTGGAGAGCTGGGTATTTACCCACGCCACACGCCGCTGATCACCCGCATCAAGGCCGGGTCGGTACGCATCGAGAAGGCTGACGGCAGCGAGGAATTCGTTTTCGTGGCCGGTGGCATTCTGGAAGTGCAACCCGATTGCGTGACCGTCATGTCGGACACCGCGATTCGCGGCAAAGACCTCGACGAAGAAAAAGCCAACGCTGCCAAGCAGTTGGCTGAAGAAGCCTTACGCAACGCAAAAAGCGAACTCGACTTGGCAGTAGCCCAGTCCGAATTGGCTGTGCTGGCGGCCCAGTTGTCGGCCTTGCGCAAATACCGAAAAAAATAATTTTTTCTGCCCAGTGATTGGCTTTGGTAACAGGTCACTGTCAAAAAAACCCGGCGCATTTCAATGTGGCCGGGTTTTTTTCTCTCAAAGTAAAGCAGCAACAAGGTAAGACAACACACATGCCAAGGCCAGCTAATCAAGGCAAAATGATGTGATGAAATCTTGGAATAGAACAAGCCCATGAAACGCGCCAAATTGCAGGCGGCCGTGGTCGGCGGTACGCCAGATGAGATCGAGCAGGCCTTTTACGAAGCACTTCACAACGCCGACATCGAGCAACTCATGGCTTGCTGGGCAGAAGAGGACGATATCGTGTGTGTGCACCCAGGCGGCGCACGCATGATCGGTGCAGGCGCCATTCGGGCCACTTTCGAGGGCATGTTCCATAATGGCAGTGTTCAGGCATTTCCGGAACGTGTGCACAAAGTGCAGTCTTTGGCCAGTTCAGTGCACCACCTGGTTGAAAGGGTAGAAGTCATCACGCCACAAGGAGCCAGACACGCTTATGTGATTGCCACCAACGTGTACCACAAGACCCCACAAGGCTGGCGCATGGTGGCCCATCATGCGAGCCCGGGCACACAGAAAGATGCAGCGGATGTGGGTATCAAACCCACAGTGTTGCACTGAAATCTGCATGGATTACCAAGCTCCCGCGTGGCTGCCAGGTGGACATGCCCAAACAATTTGGTCTGCGCTGTACGCACGCCGGCATCATGGACAACCTAAGCCTTTTGTTCGGGAGCGATGGAACAGCCCAGACGGAGACTTTTTGGACGTCGACAAGCAAAGCGCCAGTCGTGCTGACAGACCTTTGTTGGTCCTGTTTCATGGCTTAGAAGGTTCATCGGCGAGTCACTACGCACAGGCCTTTGCAGACTGGGCAACAAAGCAGGACGTCAATTTGACATTGCCTCACTTTAGGGGCTGCGGTGGCGAGTTGAACCATGCTCCGCGCGCATATCATTCAGGTGACCATGAGGAAATCGATTGGATACTGCGGAGGCTCCGATCCGAACACCTCGCACTTGGAGGGAAAACATTGTTGGCTGCTGGGGTTTCGTTGGGCGGCAATGCATTGATGCGTTGGGTCGCTGAACACGGTCAGAGCGCCTGCAAGCAAGCTGATGCGGTGGCTTCCATTTGCTCGCCTTTAGACTTAATGCAAAGCGGTCTGTCCATTGGCCGGGGCTTGAATCGCCACATTTACACGCCTATGTTTTTACGTAGCATGAAACCCAAAGCCATGGCCAAGTGGGCACAACACCCTGGTCTTTTCGACAAAGACGCTTTATTGGCCGCCAAAGACCTCTATAGCTTTGACAATGTTTTTACAGCGCCCTTGCATGGCTTCAAAAACACTGAGGATTACTGGTTGCGCGCATCGGCCAAACCATTGATGCGCGACATACGCGTACCTGCCTTGGTGCTCAATGCCTTGAATGACCCATTCGTGCCTGCCAGCAGTTTGCCTGGCCGAGATGATGTTTCGTCCAGCGTGTGCTTGTGGCAGCCAGCACAAGGCGGACATGTGGGGTTTACGCAAGGAAGCTGGCCAGGCCATGTCAGGCTCATGCCCAATGCGGTGGGTGCCTGGTTGCTGAAATCAGCAGGTCACCGTCTTAAACCAGAAGATCAAAGACATGGATGACATAGTTCGGCAGGCCATGGCCAAATGGCCTGATGTGCCTGATTGCTACGGTTGGTTGGGTTTGGACAGCCGAGGTCAATGGTGGATGCGAGACGATAAGGCGCAGGCGCAGGGTACCTTTCAAAGTGGAGTTCCTGGTTCTAAAGGGTCGCTGCTGCGGCACGAGAAACTGATTGATTTCATCCACCGAAACTACGAAACCGATGCTCGAGGTCGCTGGTTTTTTCAAAATGGACCACAGCGGGTGTACATCGAGCTTGAAGCGACACCTCACATCTGGAGAGTGAGCGACGACTTTGAAGTGCACTCGCACACAGGGACAGTGGTCAAAGCTGAGAGTGCCCTGCTGGATGAAGCAGGGCATGTTTACCTGACAACTTCAAGTGGCCTGGGCTTGGTGCATACCGTCGACGTAGGTCGCTTGTCCAATGCCTTGGAATTGGGAAAGTGGCCATTGAAGGACTGTGTCTCAAGCGAATTGCCGAAACTCTACGGCTACATCACAAGCCCGCAAATGAACTGGTTCTCACAACAAGAAACATAAAAAAACCGACTAAAAAAGCCGGTTTTTCAGGATCAGATCAGAGCCATCATTTGGCCGGTTCAGGCGCTTTGGGCTCTTCGAATTTGCCGCCAGCTGAGTTGCTCAGGTAAACCACGGCACGTGCTATTTCAGTGTCATTGAAGTCACCACCAGCTTGGGAACCCATGGCACCCTTTCCTTTGAGTGCTGAGTTGACAAGGCCCTCGAGACCTTGGCCCAAGCGTTTACCCCACGCACCAACATCGGAGAATTTGGGGGCGCCAGCCGCACCAGAATCATGGCAAGCAGCGCATTGCGCTTTGTAAACTTCCTGGCCTGATTTGAGGGGGCGATTGGCATCGCGCACTTCAACAACACCCACCTTCTGGATGCGCAGGGCAGTGGCTTTTTCGGTGTCAACAGCGCCAGCAGCGGGCTTGTTGGCCGAAGTCACGTAATACACCAAGCCAATGATGATGAACACGGGTATGACGAAAGAAGCCAAACTCAACAAAAGCATTTGCTTAGGTGTTTTGACAGGGCCGGTGTGGGCTTCGTGCTGATCGTGGCTGTTGTCGCTCATGAGGTCCTCAGAAAGGGCGTGGCCACAGGGGCCAATGTGTTGATCGAAATCAACCTGAGATTATAGCGTTTCACCCTTCACAGATCTTGCAAAAAACAAAAGTGAAGGTACAGGCGTGAGATAATGATGGATTACAAAAGTGCGGCTGTAGCTCAGTGGATAGAGTATTGGCCTCCGAAGCCAAGGGTCGTGGGTTCGATCCCCGCCAGCCGCACCAAGAAACTCAAAAACGACAACTGGCCAAGACACCCGTCAGGTAAGCATGAAGCCAGACGGAGGACAAGGGCCCTGATATAACCTGAATCGAAGAGCTCGCCCCTGTGGGCATGATGGACGTCAACGCTTTTTCGGCCGTGATCAACACCACAGACAATGGTGTGTGGCCACGTTGGTTGAAATTTTCAAGGGCTTGAAAAGTCTTTTCTTGTTGTGCGCGTGGCATACACATCTCAACCACGATCATGTCTGGCTTGTGACTTGTCAGCTCCAACAAGGCCTCGGTGACTGAATCGTAAAAATGTACGTCAATGCCCAAATTCCAAGAAGAGCAGTCTTGACGAATTTCTTCGTACAAATGGGGAGAATCAATGACAACACTGACTTTGGGCTTGCTCGAATGCTTGTGATTGGAGCCAACAATGTGCCTGGAGGCTGACTGGTAATCCATGATCGAATCCATGGAAATGCGACGATGACCTCCTCTTGTTTTCCAACCTTTCAGATCACCTTGGTCAACCAAGGTTTGCACCAAGGTCGTAGACAAACCCGACATTCGTGCAGCTTCAGCGGTACTTAAAAACCGGTTTTCATGGGTTGCTTGTTTTACTTTCAGCGAAGATTTGCTGGTTGTGGATACTTGCGCAACATCAACCACACTGGAGTTGTAATCAGTCATAAACTTTTTCCTGTTCGTAGTTAAGGGTTTATCGCTCTCGCAACGCTTGCGATACGTTTTGAAGTGGACGGAAAATATATTCAAGGACGGTTTTGCTACCTGTTCGAATTTCGACAGAGGCGGTCATACCTGGTGAAGGGATGAGCTTTAAACCGTTGCGAACATTTGAAGATTCTTTGACTCGTACGATGATTCTGTACAAGCCCTCTTCCAATTCGACGGGATTGCCAGGCTTTTTCTGTTTTTCGTCACGTAAGGTGTCGGGACTCAAATGTTCAAGCACGCCATCGAGGCCGCCATACTTGTTGAAGTCATAGGCAGTCAATTTGACAACAGCAGCTTGACCCACCTTCAAGAAGGCCACTTCCGAAGGATTGACATAAGCCTCAACAAGCATCTCGTCTTCTGTGGGCACTATTTCCAAAATAGCTTGCCCAGCTTGAACTACACCACCGACTGTGGTGATTTGTACATTTTTCACAACCCCTTTCATGGGGGAGCGAATGGTGGTGCGAAGGAAAGCATCCTCTCGAGCCGAAGCATTTTCTTTGGTTTGCGACAATTCAGAAGCGACACGCGTTAGTTCGTTGTTGGCGTCGGTCAAGTAGCGGTTTTGCCTTTCGGCGCGTTGACCCATCAATTCAGATTGCTGACGCTTCAAGCGCAATAATTCAACCTCAGACATCACACCCTGGAGGACCATGGGCTCAGTGATCGTCAATTCACGCGTAACCGCTGCCAAGGAGGAGTCAAGAGCCTGTAATGACTGCATCAATGAACGTTTACGCGCATTGAAGGCCTGCAACTCTTGTTGCATCAAATCGGGGTGAGCGTTGAGCTCTGATGGAAAAACAAGGGCAGTACCGTAAGCCTCGGCTTTCAACCGTGCGGCAAGAGCAGACAAGGCCAAGTACTTTTCTTGAGCTTCACGAAAAACGGCACCGGAACGAGCATCATCGATCCTCAAAAGAACTTGGTCCTTTTCGACAACACTGCCTTCGCGCACAAACATTTCGCTCAAGACACCCGAGTCCAGACTCTGAATCACTTGCTCACGGCTGGATGGAATCACTTTTCCTTGGCCCCTTGTGATTTCATCTAGTTCAAAAAAAGCAGCCCAAGCCAGCGCGAGGATCAAAGTCAGCCCAGTTGCCCAAACCAAAGCTTGACTGGCACGACGTTCATCATCTTCAACAGTGGCGACACCAAAGTCTGAAAGACGAGATTTGAATTTGATCATGGTGAAACTTCCTGTCTCTTGGCGCCATTGACATCAATTCCACGGGAAAGTTTGTCGATCATTTCTTGCTTGGGTCCAAAAGCAACACACTGGCCACTGTCAACGACCGCAATAGCATCCACCCACTCCAAGAGTTGAGGTCGATGGGTGCACATGAGAAGTGTTCGACCACGCAGCCAGTCCTTGATCACTGAAATGACACGGGCTTCCGTGTTCTGGTCCATGTTGGAGGTGGGTTCATCCATGAAAACCAATTGAGGGTTTCGCAGCATCATTCGGGCAATGGACAGCAGTTGACGCTGCCCGCCCGACAAACCACCACCAGCTTCCGTGATGGGCATGTCCAAACCCAGTGGATGGGAAGCCACAATTTCATAAATACCCAAAGCCTTGAGAACATCAATGATCTTGGTGTCTGTGATCCAGCTGTCAGCCAAGATGAGGTTGTCTCTAACGGTACCCATGAACAACTGAGGATCTTGACCGACATAGCCAATGCGATTGCGGACCTCGGTGGGCTCAATTTGCCGCATGTCAATGCCGTCGAGTTGTATGGTGCCTGCACCCGGGGCATACAGTCCGGCCATCAAACGCAACAAGGTGCTTTTACCGCTGCCGACACGTCCCAACATACCAACCTTTTGTCCAGGCGATATATTCAACGAAAGCTTTTTGATCACCGGAATTTTGTGTTCGCCGGGATAAGCAAATTCAAGATTGTCTGCTTGCAAACCGCCGTAAATAGTGTCTGGTACGAGGTAATTACGACCATGAGTGCGATCACGTGGACGCTTGATCAAACCATCGAGCGTCTCAAGGGATGTGGCCGCTTGTTGGTAACGTGAAGCCAATGACATCACGCTGGCCAATGGTGAGATCGCGCGACCTGCCAAAATAACCGAGGCAATGAGCCCCCCCAGCGTCAACTGGTTGGCATGAATAAGGTAAACGCCACCCACGACCATGGCAACAGTGACCAAGTGTTGAATCGAAGTTGTTAAACCCATGATCAAATTGGTCATACTGCGGATTCGCTTATAGGAATCAGCGCCGGCCAAGTTGGCCAATTCCCAGCGACGTTGCAAATAATTTTCAGCGTTGTGTGCTTTAAGCAGTTCCAAGTTCAAAACAGCTTCTACCAAAACACTTTGCTTGTCTCCAGACTCCTTCATGTTGGCACGCATGGCGTTCATAAGAGGTTTTTGTGAAACAAAACCCACGATGATCAGCAAGGGGACGACCAGCGCTGGAATCCAGGCCAAAGGGCCGCCCACCATGGCGATAAGCGCCAGGAACATCAGAACAAAGGGCATATCCGTCACCAGCACCAAAGAAGCTGAGGAAAAGAAATCCCTTAAAGATTCAAAATCTCGCATGGAGCTGGAAAAAATACCCACAGATTGCGGCCGGTGCTCCAACCGAATGGCCATGATTTCACGCAGTAAGGTGGCATTGATGGCCAAGTCTGCCTTTTTTCCACCCAAATCCACCAAGCGGGCCTTAAGCCAACGCATGACGAATTCAAGAACGATGGCCACCGTGGTGCCAATGGCCAGTGTCCACAAAGACGTATAAGCACCCGTCGGCACGACACGGTCGTAAACGTTCATGGTGAAAAAGATAACCGCCAAGGTCAACACGTTGGCCACCACGGTAGCGACCATGGATTCAACGTAAAAGCCACGGAAGCGCCAAAGCGTTCCCCAGAACCAATTGAAGGCAGAGCCCTCCATCGGGGCCAACGTTTGGTCGTGGCGTTTGGGCGGCAATTTCAAGGCCAATACTTCAGGGCGAGCCAAGGCCTGTAATTCAGACAAGGGGATGCGGTGATCCTCCATGCCCTTATCGGCCCACCAAACGGTCGCCTCATGGTCTCTAATCGATCGGAGGACACAAGCGCGTCCATCGACCAGAGGCATCAAAACAGGCAAAACGTAGTGCGGAATATCAGCCAAACTGATACGAGACCAGGCGGCCATGAGGCCATTCTTGTGCGCCATGTCAGGGTATGCGTCCAAGGGCACACGCCCTTTGCTGTCCAACGCAAAACCAGCACGCATCACTTGGAAATGAACGGCCAAACCAAGCGATTGGGCCACCATGGTCATGCACAAAAGCAAGGGATCTACAGAAGCGTCAGGCCCTTGAGATGAACGCGAAGACGTGGCATTGGATGCAGAATTTGGGGAAAGGTTCGAAGGTGGACGAGGACCCTGGGGCGCGGTGTTGTGAGGAGCAGATGCTCCTACAGCGGAGGGCATGGTTAGCAATTTAGCCATTTTGGATCATTCAATAGTCAAAGCGGCGCTCATCGGGTGGGTGTCAACACACGCCCAGGTTCAGCTGAAAAGCGACGGGCCAAATCACCCGTAGCGGCCAAAAGACGTACGCGCGCAAGACGTTCATCGTGAAAGGCAGCTTGGGCAGAGCTGCGGTAGTTGAAGACGTCGGATTGGATGTTCAATAGGTCAAGTAACGAGCGTCTGGCAACTCGAAACTGGTCACGGTAGGCCGTGACCAGTTTTTCGCCGATAAGAGACTGTGAGCTGCCTGTGTTGGCACGCTCTTGGGCAGAGACCCAGTCTTGCCAGGCAACGGCTGCTTTTTCCCGGGCCAGTAGTCGTGCTTCTTCCAACGCGAATTCAGCAGCCTTGAGCTGACCAACGGCACCCTCGACCAAGGCAGAGGTTCCGCCGCCGTTGTAAAAAGGAGCGGTGACTTGCAGTTGCGTGAAGGCCTCGTACTTGCGTGTATTGCCATTGAGTTGGCGAGAAACAGACATGTCAACGGTGGGCCAGTATTGACTCTTGGCCATGCGAACGGAAGCCTGAGCGGCTGAAACTTGAGCGCGTGCTTGGGCAATGGTGGGCAAGTCGTCAGAAACCATGGCCATCGCCTGAGCCAATGAGGATGGCAACTTGCCCAGAACACCAGAATCCGAGACTTGAGACTCCAGATTCACAGGCCGTGCATCCATCTCTCCCTTCCAAAAGCGGCGAACACGTTGGATAGCTTGTGAAAAATCGGATTTGCGCTGTTGAAGCGCCAAAGTGGCATTCTCCATGCGCACCAAGGCTTGTTCATAATCAACTCGGCGACCGGTGTCAGCCCTGGCAATTTTTTGAATGTCACTCAATGTTTCACGGTGAGCATTGACGTTTCTGACCGCCAAACTGTAGAGGTCGGCCGTTTTGGCCCAATTGAGATAAGCCTCCGCCGCCAGCATGGCCACGTCATCCAGCGTATTTGCATAGAGAAGCTCAGAGGCCATGCTTAAGGCCTCAGCCCGCTCGGCTTCGGCCTCAATCTTGCCTCCCGACCACAGGTTGATGCGGGCAGTAGGAGAAATGGAAGACCGCTCTGTGCCAATGGGCACAGTGCCAGAAGAAAAAGCCGTAGCTGTTGCAGTCATGCCCAGTTGAGGGAAATGGGCGCTGCGTGCACGAGTGATGTCGGAGCGGGTCGCTGCCGCCTTAAAAGACGCAGACATAACAGACGGGTAGGTTTGCAGAGCTTGATTCACAACCTCTGGAAGAGTTTGTGCATGGATGGCCGCAGACAAACTGGCCAAGACGATCACTTGGCCGGCGGTTTGGGTAGCAGTCAAAAATCCCAAAAAACGCTGAGATTGCGACTTCGCCAAACGAATGCACTTTTGACATTCGAGATGAATCATGAAGAATGAATTACCAACTACGTTAAAAACGAAATTCTCGCTATCAAAATCAGTTTGGTAATCCACCAATTGGCGTACCCCTGCCAAAAAATATAGAAAAGTGGTGATTTCGCTCAAAATTATTTTTTTGAGCCTTTGGAATTCAACGGCTGATAAAGCCAGGAATGGGTGTTTGACGTAGAAATAAACAGCAAGAATGCTTGTGACTTAAAGAGACAACGCCGCCACCAAAGAGGCAGAAGCTCAGCAAACAGATGAGCGTGATATGAATCTATTGAAGTTCAAAGACGCCAACCAACAAAACAACGAACGCCGAAACGATGCAGGCGTTTTTTGACATTTGAAACGCTCTAAATGATGAAAGCCGAAATCGAGCATGGGAAAAAGGCAGGGACAAGCGATCAGCAGCCCCCATCAGGTGACTTAAACCCCGTAACGGTCTCGGTAAGCTTGCACACTGCTGTGGTGTGCCAAAAGAGCGGGTGTACTTTGTGAAGACAAAAAAGCTAAAAGGTCAGACAACTGGGCAATGGTGCACACCTGCATGCCCAGCGTGTTGCGCACATACTGAACAGCGCTGTGCGAAACGTCTTGGACCGTACCGTCGAGCTGTTTCTCGGTGGCCATCTCCTGACGGTCCAACGCAATGGCGATGGCGTGGGGCGTGGCCCCGGCGGCCTGGATCAGGGCAATGGATTCACGCGCCGCTGTGCCCGCGCTCATCACGTCGTCGACGATCAGCACGCGCCCTTTCAGCGGTGCCCCCACCAAAGAGCCGCCTTCGCCATGGTCTTTGGCTTCTTTGCGGTTGTAGGCGAAGGGCACGTTCTTTCCCAAGCGGGCCAGTTCAATGGCCACCGCCGCGCCCAATGGAATGCCCTTGTAGGCCGGGCCAAAGATCATGTCGAACTCGATGCCGCTGGCCAACAAGGCTTGTGCATAAAATTGCGCCAGTCGACTCAGCTTGGCACCGTCGTCAAACAGACCAGCGTTGAAGAAGTAAGGGCTCATGCGCCCGGCCTTGGTCTTGAATTGTCCAAAGCGCAAGACGCCCGAATCGACCGCAAACTGCACAAATTCCTGAGCAAGCGCCTGAGTGTCGGCGCTGCTTGCCTGTCTTGTCACCATGGAGAAATCCTTGTTCAAACTCACCAGCCTCAACCTCAACGGCATCCGCTCAGCCACGACCAAAGGCGTAGAAGCCTGGCTGGCACAAGAAAACCCCGATTGTATTGGCGTGCAGGAAGTCAAAGCCCAGGCCCCCGACGTGGCGGGCAAGTTCGAGTCTTTGGCGGACCTCAAGGGCTATTTCCACTTTGCCCAGAAAAAAGGCTACTCGGGCGTGGCCGTCTACACTCGCCACGAGCCCAGTGATGTGGTGACCGGCTTTGACGGTGGCGAGTTCGATGCCGAAGGCCGCTATGTGGAGTTGCGCTTTGACACGCCCACGCGCAAGATGTCCATCATCAGCAGCTATTTCCCCAGTGGCTCATCGGGCCCGGAGCGTCAGGAGGCCAAGTTCCGCTTCCTGAGTGTGATGTACCCGCACCTGATGGCCCTCAAGGGCGAGCGCGAATTCATCGTCTGCAGCGACGTGAACATCGCGCACCAGCAGGCCGACCTGAAAAACTGGCGCAGCAACCAGAAAAACAGCGGCTTCCTTCCCGAAGAACGAGCCTGGATGACGCAGTTGACCACCGAAGGTGGACTGGTGGATGTGTACCGCCGCCTGCAACCACATACCACCGACGAATGCTACACATGGTGGAGCAACCGGGGCCAAGCCTATGCCAACAACGTGGGCTGGCGTCTGGACTACCACCTGGCCACGCCCGCTGTGGCCGAGAAAGCCCGCACCGAGCACATTTACAAAGGCGAGAAGTTCTCGGACCACGCTCCGATCACGATTGGCTACGACTTGAGTTTGTGACTTTTGGCCTTTGGGTCATGGACACCGGATCAAGTCCGGGGTGACAGTCAATTATTGTCATCACGGACTTGATCCGGGATCCATCTTAATGGCGCGTGTAAGTCAGCATGCGCCCCTTGTAAGCATCCACGCCTTGGTGTGCGGCCTGGTCCAGCACCTGTTCGTGCATTGCAAAACCCGCAAGTACCATGTGTTTGTGAAAGGCGGCGCGGTTGCCCCGATTCGGGTCGATCACCCAGATCTCTGAGCTGAGGGCGGCGTGTTCATTGATGAAATGGGCCAGTGTGCCGGCATCGTCGCGTTCGTACAGGATGTCGCTGCCCACAATCAGGTCGAACAGACCGGACAGCTGCGCATCCTGCGCCTGCGTGAGAACAGGCTGGCCGTCATCGCGTGCGGCGGCCGTGCCCCATAACCCGTGGCGGTAGGGCATGGGTGTCAGGCCATTGAGTCGGGTGTTTTCGTCCAGAAAAGCATGCGCCAGCGGGTGGCAATCGCTGGCCGTGACCTGCGCGCCACGGCGGTGCGCCACCAAACTGGCCAGGCCCAAGCCACAACCAATTTCCAGAATGCGCTCGCCCGATACGGGGCGACGCGCCATGCGTTCGGCCAGGCGCATACCCGAGGGCCAAAGCAGACCAAACAAGGGCCAGGTGGCCGATGAAATGCCCAAATTCAAAGCTTCATCCAAAGGGTCATGGAACTGGTGTTTGTCGAGCAAGGAGCGGATGAGCAAGTCGTCCACGCCTGTGACCGCAATGCTTTCCTGTTTGGTCAGGTAGCCGGTTGATAAGGGGTTCAATAAAGCAATCGGTGCAGCGCACGTGCAAAAAAACCAAAAGGCGCTGGCTGTATGGACTGTACTACCCAATGGGGGTTGCACTGCAGAACCACGCATGGGGTGAGCCTGTTGCGTGTGTATTGTGACCCAATGGCTGAATAGATCATCGCCTGTCACTGAGCAGGACGATCGGATTCCATGGTTCGGATTGTGTGCATACGTGGTTTGCGTTAAATCAAGGCCGAACGGCGATCTCGTTGCGCACCGACGTGACACCTTTGACACCGCGTGCAATCGTCTCGGCCTTGTTACGTTCCAAGGCGCTTTTGGCAAAACCTGAAAGCATCACGGTGCCTTTCAGTGTCTCCACACTGATGGAGGAACCCGCCACGTCCTTGTCCTCAAAAAATCGCGACTTCACCAAGGTGGTGATGCCGGAGTCATCGATGTAGGCCCCCACCGATTCCTGCCCGCGCGTGACTGCGCAGCCAGAAGCCAACACCAGAACCAGAGAGGCGGCCAATGTGGCCCAGGTAGTTTTTCGAATCATGTTGAAGTCCTATCTTGCAATCCATCAAATTGGTCAGGCCGGAGCTTGACCCCATGCTTGAAGCAGAGCCGCCAAGGCGTCCACTCAAGACATTTCATGGTAGGCCGTGCGTTCGGATGTGTCGGTGCGCCAGAGCACACGAGCGCAAGACTAAGCGGGTGGAGCATCCACCCAGGCCAGCAGCACGCCGGGTGCCAAGGGATTGGCGCGTGCAGCGGCGATCACCGCCCGGCCCTCGCGGCCCGGTGCGTTCAGTGTCCAGGCCAGCGATGTAGCAACTGGGCGTGTCATCGATTCAGTCAGCCACGCTTGAAAGCGTGGCACATCGGCAACGGCCAGCCAGCCAATCAGGGCTTTGCCCACCAGCGTGGGGCCACTGGCGTGCAAATGCTGGACGGCCAAGGCATTGCCTTCGATCACGCACCCTTTTTCGTCCAGCACCAGTTGTGCGCCAGGTGACGCGTCACGCAGCTGCATCTGCCGGTCGCAAGCTGCCTCGAGCTCGGCGCGCGATGACAGCAACTCTTCGTTTTGCAAATCCAGCTCGACCTGGTGCACCTGTAACTCGTGCAGCAAAGCCAGGGCATCGTGTGCGGTGGTGGGTGAAGCGGCCAAGTCAAACAGAACACGCAGCGCTGCGCTCGCATCTTTGGCGACACCCAGGCCCGCACCTTGGGCTTGGAGCAGGGTCTTGGCGCGTTCGCGCAGGTTCGATTGCGGGTGTGCAGGGCTGGGGTTGACGGTGGTCATGAAGGGCAATCTGTGTAAGGCATAAAGCCAATGAAAGAGGCAAAGACAAGAGGCCAGGCCAAGGCCTTCAATTGGCCTCGCGCAAACGGAACTCCAGCGCCTTGGCGACGCTGATGTCCACAAAGGTCAGCACCGCGCCGTTGACCATGTTGGCCAAAGTGCGGTAGGGCATGATGCGCACCGAAAACCAGCGCCCATCGGTAGACGACACCGACTTGGCGCAAGGCGTCAAGCTGCGCAGGGTTTCTCTCACGTCGTCCAGCAGCAGGGGGTAATCGAGCGAGTTGGCCAGATCGCTCAAGGGCCGACCCACATCCGACTCACGCAGGTGAAAGATGGGCACAGCTTGTTCGGTGTAGCGTCGCACATTCAGTTCGTTGTCCAGAAACAGCGTGGCAATGTCGGTGCTGTTGAGCAGGTTTTGCATGTCGCTTTGGGCCAGCGCCAAGTCATCCAGCCGGGTTTGCAATTCACTGTTGATGGTTTGCAACTCCTCGTTCATGGACTGGGCTTCTTCCTTGGATGTGGTCAGCTCTTCATTGGCCAATTGCAGCTCGTCGTTGCTGAGCTTCATGGCTACGTTGAGCGAGAGCATCTCGTCTTTGGAGGCCTGCATTTCTTGGCGCAAGGCCTGCATTTCCTGATGAGCGTTTTGCACTTCAGCACTGAGAACCGCATCGCCAGGCGAGGCTGTACCTGAAAGATGGTCGATGATGGGCAGTTCCTTGAAGACCACCATGGCCATGCCCGCGAGGGCCTGCGGTTCTTGCAAGGGGTGTACCGTCACCTGCAGTAGCGCAGGACGTTCGGGTGACAAGGGCAAGCCCTTGAGCACCACAGACTGGCGCTCTTGCAAAGCCTGGCGCAAGGCGAGGGCAATGGGTGAGCGCAGCGCCGTGCGCAGCATAACGTGCAGGTTCCAGTTGGCTTTGCCTGCTGCGGGTTCCAGGTACTGGCCAGTGCGGCCACTGATGTAGAGAATGTCGCCCGCGGCATTGACCAACACAGCAGCCGGTGAAAAAGCCTGCAGCAGCACCTGGTCAGCCAATGTTTGCAAGTTGTGGATGGTGTTTGATGCGGATGAAATGGGGGATGTGGGTGAGGTCACACTCAAATCCTCAAGGAGGGGACGCGAGGGCGCAAGGCGGCGACCGGGGAACACCACGGAGCCGGGCACAAGGACTTGCTCATTGCGCTTGTAAATGCGCGAGCGGGCCACTAGAGTGGTGAACAGGTTTTGTGAGCGGCCCACGGTCTCGGCGCTGCCCAGAACGAGTGTGCCACCTGCGCGCAAACTGAAGTGGAAAAGGGATATCAAGCGCCGTTGCAGCGTGGCGTTGAAATAAATCAACACATTGCGGCACAGCAGCAGATCGAGCTGGATGAAAGGCGGATCAACGATCACGTCGTGCCGTGCAAACATGACCATCGACCGGATGTCTGGGTGCACGGTGAAGCCACCCTCATGGGGCGTGAAAAATCGCTCGCGTCTTGCTTCAGACACATCGGCCAATGCCTGGGCGCTGTACCAGCCTTTGCGCGCCACCGCGATGGCGGTGGGGTTGAGGTCGGTGGCGTAAATTTGCACGGCCAGTGGCATCGGGGCCAGGGGGTTTGGCGTCTCGCGAAGCAGCATGGCCAGGCTGTAAGCCTCTTCGCCGGTGGAGCAGCCCATCACCCAGGCCCGCAGCGGCCCGCTGCGCTGTGTGGCCACCAAAGTGGGCAAGACCTGTGTGGCCAGGTCTTGCCAGACTTGTGGGTCCCTGAAAAACGCGGTCACGCCAATCAGCATTTCCGAAAACAACACAACCAGCTCTTGCGGATTGCGCTGCAGGTACAGGACGTAGTCGGCCATGCTGGGCAATTGGTGTACGTGCATCCGCCGCTCAACCCGGCGCAGCAAGGTACTGGGCTTGTAGAGCGAAAAATCATGCTGCAGGTGTTGGTGCAGCAAGTCCACGATGGACTGCAAAACCTCGGTGAAGGGCCCCGCTGTCGTGCCCCGTGTGTTTGCCGCAATGGCCACTGGCACGTTTGCGGCATCGCTCGATTCGGGTAAGTGCTCCGCCTCTTGCATAGGCTTGGATTCCATGCTGGCAGGCTGCGACCTGCCAAGCCACTGAGTAATCAGGCCTGGCAGCTCTTGTGGTGGGGCCACAGCATCCACGCAGCCCGCATCGATGGCGCTTTGCGGCATGGCTGCAAAGGCCGCTGTATCGGGCTGCTGCGCAAGGCACAGGCCAGCGGCGCTGTGCAGGGCTTGCAAGCCTGCCGTGCCGTCGTGCCCCATGCCCGACAAAACAACGCCCACCGCACGCTCGCCCTGGTCTTGGGCCAAGGAAGTCATAAGCACATCGATCGCATGCGCAGAGCTGCTGGTTTTGCGGGCGGGCTTAAAGTGCAGGCAGCCGCGCTCCACACGCAACTGCCCTCCCGTGGGCATCACGTATATGTGATCTGGGGCCAGCACCACGCCGGTTTGTGCATCGCGCACGGGCAAACTTGTCACCCGCTGCAGCAAGTTGCCCAACAAGGTTTTGTGCCCGGGGCTGGTGTGTTGCACGACCACGAAGGCCAAGCCCGAGTCGGTTGGGACATGTGCAAAAAACTGTTCCAGAGCTTCCAGTCCGCCGGCCGATGCGCCGATGCCCACAACGCGAGGACTTGCGTTTTCAAGCGTGGGCGTGGAGGGATCAGACAATGCGGACAATCATGATGAGGCTCTTTCGGGGGGACCTCAATCGGCCAATCGCAAGGGCAGTAGCCTATCGTATTCTGTTTTGATGACTTGGTAGCATTCGCATGCGCCGGCCACCATGCCGGCACGGTCCAACACTTTGATGCGACCCCTCGTGTAGCGAATCAGGCCCTGGCGTTGCAAACGCATGGCGGCCTCACTCACCCCCTCACGCCGCACGCCCAACATGTGGGCTACTTTTTCATGCGTCAGCAGCAACTCGTCGCCCTCGGTGCGGTCCAGGCTCAACAGCAAAAAACGGCTGAAGGCGTTGTCCACCGTGTGGTGCCGGTTGCACACCGCGGTCTGCGCCATTTGGGTGATGAGCGCTTGGGTGTAGCGCAGCAACAAATGCAAGAGCGGCACCGAGTGCTCGAACTCCTGCAGCAAATCCACGCCACGCATGCGCAGGAAATCACCTGCTGCAAACACGGTTGCGTTGCTGGTGGTGGACAGTCCCCCCATGAAGCTGGAGACGCCCACAAAGCCTTCAGGCCCCACCAGAGACAACACCGAAGCGTCGCCATTTTCAATTTGGCCATGCAAAGCCACCAAGCCATTCAAGGGGAAATACACATGGGCGAATGACGCCCCCGCTTCGATCAAGGTCTCGCCTGCCGGCAGCGCGACCTTGCCCAGCAAAGGCATCAGGCGCAGCCAGTCGGCTTCGGGCAGGCAAGCCAGCAATTGGTTGCGTGGACGGATGGTGGACAGGCTCATTCGGTCATCATCGGCATGCGCGTCGGTAAGCCGATCGTGTGGATCGGCGTGAGATGAAGTCGTGTCATGAAGTCCCGTTCAAGGTGCCGCAGCAGCGCTCAGAGCAAATCAACAAATGGCCACAAACGGTGACACATCATGCAACAAGAACAAGTCATTTCCTTGATATGACGCATACAAGGCTGCATGTGCCGTTGGTCACTGCAGAAGATGGTGCGGTGTTATTTAACAGCCCCGAAAGCATGAAGCTTGGGTGTGGCAGCCCACAGACACCCACCTGCTAGCGGTCTAGAGTGAAGTCTTCTCTTACTTTTACTTCACGCAAAGGCTCCTATGTCAGACTCCAAAACTGCTCACGAAAAAATCTCTTCCTTGGGCGCTCGCGTCACCAGCCAAGTCGAAGGTTTGGTCGACGAAGCGCAGCCCGCGCTCAATCGCATGACCCACCGTGTGAA
>JBIKHW010000225.1:0-5803 GCA_044361935.1 Limnohabitans sp.
ATGCCGTTCGTTCAGTGGTGGTGTCCCACCACTTCACCCGCTTTCAGCTTGTACACGGTGCCGCAATAGGGGCACTTGGCTTCACCGGTTTTGGCCACATCCAAATACACCTTGGGGTGGCTGTTCCAAATTTTCATGTCCGCTTTGGGGCTGGGGCAAAACACGCCGCCTTGGGGGTTCAAGTCGGTGGCCAGCAGTTCAACAGCTTGGGTGCTCATGCTTGCGTTCCTCAAACCTTGGTCAGCCAGTGGGCGTACTTGGGGTTGCGGCCGTTGACGATGTCAAAGAAGGCGGTTTGGATTTTCTCGGTGATGGGGCCGCGGCTGCCCACGTAGCCAGGCTTGCCCAGCTCGATGCGGTCGAGTTCGCGAATGGGCGTGACTTCGGCGGCAGTACCTGTAAAGAAGGCCTCGTCGGCAATGTAGACCTCGTCGCGGGTGATGCGCTTTTGCACGATCTCCAGGCCCAAGTCTTTGGCGATGTGGAACACCGTGTTGCGGGTGATGCCGTTCAGGGCACCGGCCGACAAGTCGGGGGTGTAGATCACACCGTTTTTGACCACAAAGATGTTCTCGCCCGCGCCCTCAGACACAAAACCCGAGGTGTCGAGCAGCAGGGCTTCGTCGTAACCCTCGTCGGTCACTTCCATGTTGGCCAAAATGCTGTTGGTGTAGTTGCTCACCGCCTTGGCTTGCGTCATGGTGATGTTGACGTGGTGGCGGGTGTAGCTGCTGGTCTTGACGCGGATGCCGCGCTTCATGCCTTCTTCGCCCAGGTACGCACCCCAGGTCCAGGCGGCCACCATCAGGTGGATGGTGTTGCCCTTGGGGCTGACGCCCAGTTTTTTGTCGCCAATCCAGGTCAGGGGGCGGATGTAGCCGCTTTCGAGGTTGTTCTCGCGCACCACGGCACGCTGGGCTTCGTTGACTTGGTCTTGCGTGAAGGGGATGGCCATGCGCAAGATCTTGGCGCTGTTGAACAGGCGCTCGGTGTGCTCTTGCAGGCGGAAGATGGCGGTGCCTTGCTCGGTTTTGTAGGCGCGCACGCCCTCAAAAGCGCCGCAGCCGTAGTGCAGGGTGTGGCTCAGCACATGGATCTTGGCGTCGCGCCAATCGACCATCTGGCCGTCCATCCAGATTTTGCCGTCACGGTCTGACATGGAGGGGATGACAACGCTCATGAAAGTGTCCTTTGAATTAGCTTCGGTAAACAGGGGTGATGTGGATTTTAAGGGTTTGGCTCTGGCGTGCGCTCTTCAGGACGAACCAGTGACCACTCTGTGAGCTTGCCGCCCACAAAGGTGCAAGTCACTACCGAATCGCTGGTGTCGGTCCAGGTGTAAACCTCGGGTTGGACGTCTTTGATGGTTTGCAGCAGGCCTAGAGAGCGGGTCATGGCGATCACATGCATCAAGGTGACGCCTTTTTTTAGCTTGGCATGGAGCATCACCGCGCTGGCCACATGACCGATCGGGCGATCAGCCGCTTTTTTGAGGATGGTGAGCAAGCGCGTGAAGTGCAGCAGCACCCACATGACGATGCCGCCAACGGCCAGGGCAATGCCCGGCCAGCCAAAGGCTTGCCAAGCCCCCAAGGTCAGGACGGCGATGGCGGCGAGGGTGAGGAATCGGGTGAAATTCATGGGGGCAGATTGTGCCTTGCTGGCGCAGAGGGGTTCGCCATCAGTTGGGTTTTTTCAGGGCCAAGGCAAGGTCGTACAAGTTGTTTTTGGACTCACCCGAAATTTCAGCCGCCAGCTTGACCGCTGTTTTGAGTGGCAACTCGGGCAGCAAGAGCTGCAAAACCCGCAAGCCTTCGCCCGTAGCATCGTCCACCGGCGCGTCGTGCAGCACCAGCACAAATTCACCCCGCAGGCGCTCCGGTTTCTCGGCCAGCCAAGCGCTCAGATCTTGCGCGGGCAGGGTCTCGATTTGCTCGAACTGTTTGGTCAGCTCACGGCCCAGCGTTATGCGACGCGGGCCCAACACCGCCAGGGCTTGGGCCAGGGCCTCGATGCGGTGCGGTGCCTCGAGCAAGACCACGGCGCGGCTTTCTTGGGCCAGGTGTTGCACGGCCAACTGGCGCTCGGTGGCTTTGCTGGACAGGAAACCTGCAAATACAAAACCGCTGTCACCGGTCATGCCTGAAGCACTGAGGGCCGTGGTCACGCTGCTGGCGCCGGGCAAGGGTATGACCCGAAACCCGGCTTGGCGCACGGCGGCCACCAGGCGCGCCCCCGGGTCGCTAATGGCCGGGGTGCCTGCGTCGCTCACATAGGCCACGCGCTGGCCTTGAGCCAGGCGCTCGAGGACGCTGTGGGCGGCTTCGGTTTCGTTGTGCTGGTGCACGGCCAGCAATTGGCTGCCCGGGCGGTCCAGACCATAGGCGCGAAGCAGCTGCTGGGTGTGGCGCGTGTCTTCGCAGGCCAAAACGTCGACCCTGGACAGCACATGCAAGGCACGCAAGCTGATGTCGGCCAGGTTGCCAATCGGGGTGGCCACGACATACAGTGTGCTGGCCGGATGGTTTTGTGATCCGGCAGCCTCGTGCGCAGCGGCAAGGGCGTTGGCAAACGAGGCAGACAAGGGAGACGGAGTCAATGCAATTCCTCAAAAAATACAGGGCGGGCCCCACCACGAAAGCCCGGGGTGATGCGGGCGAAGACGAGGCGTTGGCCTTTTTGCAAGCGCGCGGCTTGCGGCTGCTGCAACGCAATTATCGGACCCCGGGCCGAGGCGGGGGCGAGATTGACCTGATCATGCAATGTCCGGACGGGACGGTGGTCTTTGTGGAGGTGCGAAAACGTAGCCGCAAAGACTTTGGCGGTGCC
Organism: Limnohabitans sp.; assembly: GCA_044361935.1. Classification (GTDB taxonomy): domain Bacteria; phylum Pseudomonadota; class Gammaproteobacteria; order Burkholderiales; family Burkholderiaceae_C; genus Limnohabitans_A. The sequence goes on from JBIKHW010000225.1 coordinate 2,830, forward strand.
GCTGCCACCGTTGGAACTGTGAAACAAAGACGCATCATATTTGCCGCCCGGCATTACCTGCTGACTTGGCGGCAATTGCCGCCGGCCCGCTTTGATGTGGTTGCCCTGGATGCTGCAGGACCACAGTGGCTGCAGGCGGCCTTTGACGCCAGCTAGTGAATCCAAGATGTGTCATCCCGGGCGAAGACCCGGGTTCCAGTATTGACCTCTGCTTTTTGCAAATCCCTGTGGTGTGCACTGGATCCCGGATCGTAGTCCGGGATGACAGAAGAGGGAGCTGGATCCCGGATCGAGTACGGGAAGACAGAAGTGAAATGTCACCCCGGGCCCCCATAACTGTCACCCCGGGCTTGACCCGGGGTCCATGTCTTTGCGCCTTCGCGCAGCGACGGCTGAATGCACTGGATCCCGGATCGTAGTCCGGGATGACAAAAAAGGGGGCTGGATCCCGGATCGAGTGCGGGATAACAAATACCGAGTCCGGGATGTCGGCCAATACGACTCCGGAGCAACAGCTGAATATGTAATGGGCCTCACGAACGCGGGCGCAATAGCCACGCCGTCGGGCTGACGGGGTTATCATGCCGCCCTATGTTAGACCTGCGCATTCAACAGCATTTCATTGACAGTGCCGACTTGCACTACCAAGTGGCCGAAGGTTTGGCCAAACCGGTCGATGCGGCCGTACAGGCCATGCTCGCTTGTGTCACCGGCGGTGGCAAGGTGCTCACGGCGGGTCAGGGCGCATCGGCGGGTCTGGCGCAGTATCTGGCGGGCTTGCTGGTGGGCGGCTTTGAGCGCGAAAGACCGGGCCTGTCAGCCATGACTTTGTCGGCCGACGCCCAGATGGCCAGCTTGTGGCCTGACGAGCAAGGTTTGGCCCGTCAGGTGCGTGCCCTGGGGCACAACGGCGATGTGCTTTTCCTCATCAGCGCACAAGGGGCGGAGCCCGCTCTGGTGCAGGCCGTGCAGGCCGCGCACGAGCGTGAAATGAGTGTGGTGGCGCTCACCGGTCATCAGGGCGGGGCCTTGGCCCGGCAGCTGCGCGAGACCGATGTGCACGTTTGTGTGCCCCACGAGCGCGTGGCCCGAATTCGCGAAGTGCAGCAGTTGGTACTGCACTGTTTGTGTGATGGCATTGACACCCAGTTATTGGGTGAACAGGAGTCGTTTTAAATGAAACATCAAGTTCGAACGGTGGTTTACGGTGCCGTGTTGCTGGCCTCTTTGGCCAGCTTGAGTGGATGTGCACCTTTGATTGTGGGGGGGGCTGTCATGACGGGCGTGATGGCCACTGACCGCCGTACCACCGGCACACAAGTCGAGGACGAGAGCATCGAGATCAAGGTGGGCAACGCGGTGCGTAAGGAAATGGGTGAGCGCATCAACCTGAACGTGACCAGCTTCAACCGCAAGGTTTTGCTTACGGGCGAGGTGCGCACAGCCGCCGACATGGAGCGGGCCGAAAAAATTGCACAGAGTCAGGATAACGTGAGCGGGGTGGTGAACGATTTGGCCGTGATGCCCGTCAGCACATTGGCTCAGCGCACCAGAGACACTGTGATCACCGGGCGTGTGAAAGCCGCTTTTGTGGACGCCAAAGACCTGCAGGTCAACGCCTTCAAGGTCGTGACCGAGCGCGGCATCGTCTACATGATGGGCCGCGTGACTTCGCGCGAGGCCAAACGTGCCACAGACATCGCCCGCAGCATCGGTGGGGTGACCAAGGTGGTGCGCGTGTTTGATGAAATTTCTGAACAAGAGCTCCAGCGTCTGAGCCGTCCGACCCAGTAAATCGGTTCGATCTCAGCAGGCGGGTCTTGTTGAAACGCTTGGTGCCAATTCTGATCGCTTCACCAGGTGTCTATGGCCAGGTAGCCATCAAAAGGCTTCACACGCGCAGACTGCAGACTCGCCAGCAACCACGTCCGCGTTTGTGCCGGGTCGATCACGGCGTCGATCTCCAGCGTGGCCGCCATGTTGATGGCGCTGCCGTTGTCGTATTGCTGGGCCAGCAGCTGTTCAAACAGCGCTTCGCGCTCGGGGCCGTCGGGCAGGGCTTCGAGTTCTTTGCGGTAACCCAGCCGAACAGCGCCCTCCAAGCCCATGCCGCCAAACTCGCCGGTGGGCCAGGACACGGTGCTCAGGGTTTCGTGAAAGCCCCCGCCGGTCATGGCCATCGCGCCCAGACCATAACCTTTGCGCAACACGACGCTGAGCAGCGGCACCCGCAGGTGCGCAGCCGCCACAAACATGCGCGAGACATGGCGCACCTGCGCCAGCGCTTCGGTGTCGGGTCCGACCATGAAGCCGGGGGTGTCCACCAAGCTCACGATGGGCAGACCATGCGCATTGCACAGCTGCATGAAGCGGGCGGCTTTGTCCGCGGCATCGGCGTCGATGGCGCCCCCCAGGTGCAGCGGGTTGTTGGCCATGAGACCCACCGGGCGGCCCGCGATGCGTGCCAGCGCGGTGTGGATGCCCGCGCCAAAACCGGTGCGTAATTGCAGCAAGCTGCCCTCGTCGGCCATGCCCTGCATGGCGGCGCGGGTGTCGTACACGCGCAGACGGTTTTCGGGCACCACCTGGCGCAGGGCTTCGGCAGGAGGTGATTGCCAAGTCTGGGTGAGCCCTTGGAAAAACGACAGGTAATGCCGCGCTGCTGCCACCGCTTGGACCTCGTCATCGACCAGCACATCGATCACGCCGTTGCCGTGCTGCACTTCGCTCGGGCCAATTTGCTCGGGTTTGAACACGCCCAAGCCGCCGCCCTCGATCATGGCCGGGCCGCCCATGCCGATGTTGCTGTCAGCCGTCGCAATGATCACGTCGCAGCAGCCCAGCAGCGCTGCGTTGCCCGCAAAGCAGCGCCCAGCCACCACGCCTACCACCGGCACACGCCCGTTCAGCCGCGCAAACGAGGCGAAAGTGGCCAGGTTGAGGCCCGCGACGATGGCGACATCGACATCACCCG
>JBIKHW010000021.1:0-18981 GCA_044361935.1 Limnohabitans sp.
GTTTCGGGTGGTGTGGGCACAGGGGTGAGGTCGTCTTGCATGACCCGATTGTCAGTGCAAAACAAACCCTCACCCCAGTGGCAAAGGCTTTGTGCTCAGTGACGGCGTTCGCGCATCAGCCAGGTGCTCACCACGCCTGTCAACAAGCCCACACCAGCGGCAACGGCCATCGATTTGAAGGGCGCTTGCCGAATGCAGTGCTCGGCCGTGGAGGTGGCTTTACGCGCCTGGTATTCGATTTTGTGTTTGGCCTCCAGCGCGGCTTCCTGGCTGTGGTGCGCCAGGTCGTGCAGGCGCTCATTGACCTGATGGGCCATCTGGCTGAGCACGGGCTTGGCTTGCGCCGCCGCCTGGTGCATGCTTTTGGAGAGGTCCTCGCCCAAGGCGACGAAGGTTTCGGAGGGGGTGTCGGACATGGCGTTGCCTTTCATGGAGGTGAATAGAAATGAGAGGACAGCCAATTTAGAGATCCAACGCCGAGCCGTCAGTGAGGCAGCGCACAGCATTTTTGCCAATCGGTTCAGGGAACCTTTAGGGGCAGGAGCGTGCGCTTGCACACAGACCCACATAGCCAGCAGGCCCTAGGCTGGGGTTTTGCCAAACGTGTGTGAACCCATGAGCTGTGTTGAGTTGATGGCTGCAGATTTGCGCCTGAAGGTGGACCCCGTGTCTTTGGGCTTTGTAGACACCTCATTCTTGGTGGGCTCGCCGCTGCCCTGGATCGGGCAGGCGCGGGCCGAGGTGGCTGCCCGTTTTGGCCTGCAAATGGGGCAGCGCGACTACAACCTGTTTGTGCTGGGCGAGGTGGGCAGCGGCCGCAGAACGCTGCTGAGTCAGATGATGCGCGAGCTGGCAGCAAGTCGGCCAGTGCCCCCCGACCTGTGTTACCTGAACAACTTTGACGAAGCCGATCACCCCCTGGCTTTGCGCGTGCCTGCGGGGCAGGGCCGGGTCTTGCGCCAGCAGATGGCGCAGTGGGTCAAAGAATTGCAGACCGAGTTGCCCAAGCGCTTGCAGCAAGACGATTTTTTGGCTGAACGCCAGCGCATCGAGCAAGCGGGCAAGGCCGAGGTGGACGCCGCATACGCCATGCTGAGCGCGTATGCCGAGGCGCAGAACTTTGCCCTGATGCGCGACCAGGGGCACATGGTTTTCACCCTCAAAGACGCGCAGGGCGAGCCGGTCACAGCGGGACAGGCGCTGCTGCTGAGTCGCGAAAAACGCGCTGAGATGGACGCGGCCGAAGAGGCTTTGCGCAGTGAAATCGGCCGCTACCTGGACAAGACCCGGGCGCTGGAGCGGGTGACGGCCGAGAGCCTGACGGCGTTGCGCAGGCAAACCCTCAAGCCCTTGTTGGACCAAGGCCTTGCGCGTGTGCGCCAGCAAATGAACCTGCCGCCCGAGGCGGTCGACAAGCTGGCCGCATACGGTCAACAGGCGCAGCTGTGCGTGCTGGACAACCTGGCTTTGTTTGAGCCGGGCGAAGAAGAGGCGGTGCGACAGGAGGCGCTGCAGGCCTGGTTGACGCTGTTTCGCGTGAACGTGGCGGTGGACAACCACGCTTGTACCGGGGCTCCGGTGATCGTCGAGGACAACCCGCTGTACCGCAACTTGTTTGGCAGCATCGAGTACGAGTCCGACGGCAACGACCTGGTGACCGACTTTGACCAGATTCGTGCGGGCAGCTTGCTGCGTGCACACGGCGGTTTTTTGATGCTGCACCTGCGCGACTTGCTGACCGACCCACCTGTGTGGGAAAAGCTGGGCCGCTTTTTGCGAAGCGGGCGTTTGCAAATCGAGGAGCCGGGCATGGCGCACCAGCCCATGGCCGCCGTGTCGCTCACCCCTGAAGCGGTGGATGTGGATGTGAAGCTGGTGCTGATCGCCTCGGTGGATGCCTATTACGCTGTGCAAGAGATCGAACCCGAGTTTGCCCGGCGCTTTCGCTGCAAGGTGGACTTTGCCGAAAGCTTCAAAGCCACGGCGCAGACGGTGCAGGCCAGCGCGGTGTTTGTGGCCTATACCTGCGAGCGTCTGGGTTTGCTTCATTTTTCGGCGGCGGCGGTGGCGTGCATTGTTGAAGACAGCCACCGACTGGCGGGCGACCAGACGCGCCAAAGCGCCTTGTTTGGCCAGTCCGAAACCCTGGTGATCGAAAGCCATGCTGTGGCGCACAGCCGGGGCGCTGAGCGTGTGGAGGCGGCCGATGTGCAGGCGGCCCAAGCCGCCCGGCAAGAGCGCCTGGCTTGCCCGCAAGAGCGAATTCAGGAGACGATTGCCGACGGCGAGCGCTTGCTGGTGGTCAGCGGCGAGTTGGTCGCGCAAGTCAACGGCTTGACAGTGATGGACCTGGGCGACCACGCCTTTGGCGTGCCCGTGCGGGTGACAGCACGGTCTTTCGCGGGCGACGAAGGCTTGCTCAACATCGAGCGCGAGGTCGAGATGTCGGGCCCCATCCACGACAAGGGGGTGCTGATCTTGCACAGTTACTTGGCCGCCTTGTTTGCACACATCGCGCCTTTGTCGATGAACGCGGCGGTGGTGTTCGAGCAGGAGTACGGCGGGGTCGAAGGCGATTCGGCCTCGTGCGCCGAGTTGTTCGCACTGCTGTCGAGCTTGTCGGATTTGCCTTTGCGCCAGGGCATCGCCGTGACGGGTGCGGTCAACCAACACGGCGAATTGCTGCCCGTAGGTGGCATCAACGAAAAAATCGAAGGCTATTTCCGCAGCTGCGAATTGCTGGGATTGGATGGCCAGCAAGGCGTGCTGATGCCCGCCCGCAACCGCCGCCACCTGATGCTGCACGAGCGCGTGGTGCAGGCGGTGGCGCAGGGGCGCTTTCACATCCACATGGCCAACGAGGTGGGCGATGGCCTGGCGCTGCTCACGGGCTGGCCATTTGGTCTGCTGGCAGCGGGCGGCTACCCTGCCCACTCGGTCTTGGGTCGTGCACAAAAAAAACTTCTGGATTTTCGGCGGGCCTGTGAGGCCTTGGCGCTGCGCCAGTTGGGCTCGCGCGTGCGCAAAAAGCGCTCTTGAATGTGCCCGCATGCCAGGTCAGCGAGGTGCTATGCCGCTGTACGCCGTTTACTCGTTTGGCAGTAAGGACTTCATTGATTACGGGGATTTCGTCCCAGTGTGCAGTGGTCTATCGTGGAGCAGACGGATTTTTAACGATTACCGCGCCACCTGTGATGGGCTGGCGGAGTTAACGTTTGCATTGCAGAAAGAACACACCCCATGAGTATTGAACTGGTTTTGGCCGATCCCCATCCTGTGATGCTCGATGGCTTGGCGCACGACTTTCAACAGTCGCCCGACTTTTCGGTCAAAGCCTGTGTGAGCAATGGCGACGATGCTTTGGCGGCGGTGCGCAAATACCAACCCGATATTCTGGTCATGGACTTGTCACTCACCCAACGCAGTGGCCTGTCCTTGATTGAAGAAATTCAGCACCACCAGTTGCCGACCAAGCCCGTGGTGTTCACGGGCGCGTCCATTGGAGAGGTCATGCGCGTCATCGACTTGGGTGTTCCTGGCCTGGTGTCCAAGGACAAATCCAAACAAGTGTTGGCGCGTTGCATCCATTCGGTGCACCAGGGCGACAAGTGGCTGGACCGCGACTTGACCATGAAAACCATGTCCTTGTTGTTGGAGCAGCAAAAGAAAAACGTCAAGGCCTCGAGCCTGCTGACCCCGCGGGAAATGATGGTGGCCCGTATGGTCACCGAAGGCTGGCCCAACAAGAAGATCGCCAGCAAACTCTTCATCAGCGAGGGCACGGCCAAGCTGCACTTGCACCATATCTACCAAAAGCTCAACTGTCCGGGCCGCATGTCGCTGCAGCGCTACATGCAGGAAAACGGCTTGGCGTGATGACCTGCAGAGACTGCGAAAAGACCGCACAAAGACACATTCGAAAACCGACACCCAACCCAAAAATGAGGCCCCATGAGCGACGAAAACAAACTCATTGAAACGGCTTATCTGGAGCACATGAGCGACCACTTCCGACGCGCGTCGGAGGAATTGCTTTACGCTTACCAGCGCAACAAGGAGGCTGCCCGCCACCACCAGTCTGGTGCCTTCAAAGCCGCTTTGCACCATGCCAAACTGTCCAAGCACCACAGCTTCAATGCGCACGAACACCTCAAAGAAGCCCTGACCATTGCTGAGCGTATCGATGCCGTACAACCCTCGACCGGTCAGGTGCACATGCCCTTTTTTCCTCCTGGCGTGCAATAAGTGATGACATGGCTTGAGTGGTGGCCTCTGTGCTAAATCGAACAGTGTCGGCGCACGATTCTTTTTAAACTGGCCATGCAAACGGTGCTGTCAGTGGATGCGTTCTGCCAAGCGCGACACATGGCTGGCATGGCTGCAAAAGTGTGAAGGATGGTTGACCGCATGCAAGGAGCTTAGATATGTCAATTCGCGTTTTGTTGTCTTCCAAACACAAGGTGGTGTCCGAGGGCATTGCCGCTGTATTGCGCACGCACCCGGACCTCCAGGTGGTGGGGATGGCCGAGACCGATGCGAAAACACAAGCCCTGTGCAGCGAGTCGGCACCGCATGTCGTCTTGATCGGCATGCATGCCAACAACCAGCAGGATTTGGCCTTGATCCATGCTTTGGCCGCAAGCCGCAGCAGTCCTCACATGGTGGCCTTTTCGGGCGAATCGGACCGCCACGCGATCATCGAGATCCTGGATGCCGGTGCCAAAGGCTATGTGGCGACCACCAGCAGCATGGATGAACTGATCGCCGCCATCCGCGCCGCAGCGGCAGGCCGGGTGTATCTGTGCCAAACGGCCGCGGGCGAGATGATGGCTTCGGTGCGAAAGTTTCGCGCGGGTGACGGCCTGGTACGCGGGGCCTTGGGCGGGCGCGAAGAGCAGGTGCTGCGCCTGATTGCCGATGGATTTTCTTCCAAGCAAATCGCGCGCAACCTGCAGATCGCGCCCAGCACGGTGGATGTACATCGCCGCAACATCATGAGAAAGGTGGGCCTGCATAAGGTGGCCGACCTCACGCGTTACGCCATCCGCAATCAAATGGTCTCAGTGTAAAACCTGGCCGGGTGTGCGTGGCACAGGAGTTGCTGCCCTTACCGCACAACGCCATAGCATTCGCACACCTGTTGTTCTAGGCCTGGGCGGTCCAGCACCTCGATGCTGCCGCGTGTGTAGCGAATCAGGCCCTCTTTCATGAGCCTGCCGGCGGCCAGACTCACCGCCTCACGCCGCACCCCCAGGAGCTGGCTCAGAGCTTCGTGGGTCTTGTGCACTTGCATGCTGCTTTGCCGGTCCAGGATCATGAGCAGCATGCGGCACAGTCGCTGCTCGATGCTGTGGTGCTGACGGCATACATTGCCCTGACCCATCTGGTGAATCATGCTTTGCATAAAGCACAGCATCAGGCGCTGCACCTCGGGACCCAGGTTGAAGCTGTTGAGCACCACGTGCAAGCGCATGCGGATGGCCCGCCCGGCAGTTTGCACCACCCCTTGGTTGGGGTTGCTGTTGCTGCCCAGCAGCAGGTAAAGCCCTACCAGCCCTTCGCGTCCCACCATGGCGATTTCGGTGCAGTCACCGTTTTCGAGCAGGTATTGCCATGACACGATGGCCTCCAGAGGGAAATAAACATGGCCTGAACTTTGGCCGGACTCGATCAGGACTTGGCTTTCGGGCAGATAGACCTCTTCAAAATGAGCTTGCCAGGCCATGTAGATGGACTCTGGCAAGGCATTAAGGATCTTGTTTTCGCAGCTTTGTCTCGGGATCATGGTGTAAATTTTCATTAAAAATATCAAAATCGATAGAGAATTTATCAGGGTTAACCATTATTTTGTGTGCGATATCGAACACAGAAAAGTCAGCTCAGTGACCCGATGGGCGCACAAAAGCCATTGAAAAAGCGGTGTTGGGTTTTTGGGGCTGCTGCTGCAGCAGGCCTGTTCAGACGGGTTCAGGCAGGTTGACTGGCCAAAATCAGGCCTGGCAAATCCAGAATGCGCAGCTGACCCCTGCTGTAGTCCAGCAGGCCTTGGTCGCGCAATTGACCGGCTGCCAAAGTGATGCTCACGCGCCGCACGCCCAGCATGTGTGCCAAGTGTTCGTGGGTCAAATGCAGTTCGGTGGTGCGCGCTTTCTGGACTGACAGCGCCAACCAAGCGGCCAGCCTGGCGTGGATGTCCAGGTTCTGGACGCAGGCGGCCACGGTGGCCACATGGGTGACCAGTTGCCAAAGGTGGAGCGAAATCAGCGCCAGCAATGCGGGGTGCTGCAGCGCCAGTTCGCGCAGTGCGATGGCCGACATGGCCCAGGCCGACCCGCCCGTCTGCACGCGCAGCTTCAAGGCAGAGGGGGAGTTGGGGGGCGGCGGGTCTTGCACCACGTGCCCCAGGCCAGCGGCTTCGTCAGCGCCGAGCAAACCCACGGCCAGGCTCTTGTGGCCGGGCTCTTCTACCACCAAGGCCACGGTCGCGCCGCTCAAAAAGTACACCTTCGAATGTGTATCCATGCGCCCCAGCAGCTGTCCGGCCTTGAGGGTGACAGGCTCGCACGCGGCCTGCACCAAGGTTTGCACCTCCAAAGGCAGCTGCTTGAAAAGTCCGTTGTGGGTCAGGTTCACGGAAATTATCCGGACACAGAAAGAGGGCTGGTTTGCGCGGTCAAACGTGGAGAGAAATGCTTCAGGACCATGAAAAAATGACATTCAGTATAAGTTGATGAAATCGCAATTGAACGGACTTGCACGCAGTTTTACTGTTCGATACAGAACATAAAATGTCACACAGCCTCTGCTGGACTGATCGGGAAAGCGGATGCGCTGCCCCCAAGCGCAGAGGTCAAGCCAGAACCTGATGCTGACCACTTCCAACCACCTGCTGCGCCGATTGCTCCACACCAACCCCGAGGCCGCCGAGCACCTGGAGAGGGTGATCCTGTCGCCTGGTCTTTGGCCGATGCAGGGCCAGACCCTGGACGAGGGCCATGTGTATTTCCCCGAGACAGGCTTGATGGGTTTACTCTGGCTCAGCCCAGTTTTGCCGGGTGTGGGCATGGTGTTGATGGGTTGCCATTCTGGCTGGTGGCCTGAGCTCGGGCGCTTGGGCTCCGTGCAAACGCATGTGCTGCAGGCGGGCCATGCGCAGCGCATCCGCTGTTCGCTGCTGCACGCCCAGTCGCAGCGTTATGCGCCCTGGTTACTGCAAGCGGCAGCGGCTTCGCAGCAGCTGGTCCACCAAATGGCGCTCAAGGTTCATTGTGTCCAAAACCACACCCTGGCGCAGCGCCTGGCCGGTGGTTTGCTGGCTGTGCTCCAGCACAACCCGCACAGCAGTGGGCAGCTGTCGGTGGCCGATTTGGCGCACTGGTTGTCATGCACTGTGGGTGAGTTGCAAAACGCAGCGCGTGCCCTGCAAGCCCACGGTGCCGTGCTGTGGGCAGAGGACGCTGACGCTGGCACCTCCTTGCACAGCCCCAAGCTTCAAATGCTGGCCAGCCTGGCGTGCGCCTGCCATGAACACCTGGCACAGGACCAAGGCGGCCGCGGCACAGCCAGCGTGTAAGAAGGCGGGTTTATGTGGGCGCCATCAGTGCCCGCGCCAAAGACTCGGCCACTTTGATGCCGTCCACCCCCGCCGACAAAATGCCTCCTGCGTAACTGGCGCCTTCGCCTGCAGGGTACAGGCCGTGGGTGTTGGTGCTTTGGTGGTCGTCACCTCGCGGGATGCGCAGGGGCGAAGAGGTGCGTGTTTCCACCCCGGTCATCACTGCATCCGCCATGTCGTAGCCCTTGATCTTGCGGCCAAAAACCGGCAGTGCTTCGCGCATGGCTTCGATCGCGTAGTCGGGCAACACCTCGGCCAAGTTGACCAGCTTCACGCCGGGTTTGTAAGACGGCAGCACGCTGCCCCAGTTGGTGGAGGGGCGCTGCGCCAAAAAGTCGCCCACCAGTTGGCCGGGGGCTTCGTAGTTGCTGCCGCCCAACTCAAAGGCCCGCGTTTCGAGTTGTCGCTGCAGCACGATGCCCGCCAGCGGGTGCGCTTGGGGGGGCTGCAGCGCAGCCAAGGCCTGCGCTTCTTGCGCCAGCCGAACGCCGTCGTCGCCAAAAGCGGCTTGCCAAGCAGCGGTGCCCAGTGGGTAGTCGGGCGGGTCGATCGCCACCACCATGCCCGCGTTGGCGTTGCGTTCGTTGCGCGAGTACTGGCTCATGCCGTTGGTGACCACGCGGCCCGGCTCGCTGGTGGCGGCCACCACCGTGCCGCCGGGGCACATGCAAAAGCTGTAAACGGCCCGGCCGTTTTGCGCGTGGTGCACCAACTTGTAATCGGCCGCACCCAGTAGCGGGTGACCGGCGTGGCGGCCCCAGCGGGCCTGGTCGATCACGCTTTGCGGGTGCTCGATGCGCACGCCAATCGAAAACGCCTTGGCCTGCATGGCCACGCCACGGCGGTGCAGCATGACAAAGGTGTCGCGCGAGCTGTGGCCCAGGGCCATGACCGCGTGGTGTGTGTGCAGGGTCTGGCTTTGGCCCGTGCGCAGGTCTTGCACCTGCAGCCCGGTGAGCTGTTGGTCGCTTGAAGTGGGCGCAAGCAGCACATCAGTCACACGCTGTTCAAATCGGATTTCACCGCCCAGTGCGATGATTTGCTCGCGGATGTGCTCAACCACCTTGACCAGCTTGAAGGTCCCGATGTGCGGGTGCGCGGCGTACAGGATGTCAGCAGGCGCTCCGGCCTTGACAAATTCGTCCATCACCTTGCGGCCCAAGTGGCGCGGGTCCTTGATTTGGCTGTAGAGCTTGCCGTCAGAAAAGGTGCCAGCGCCGCCTTCGCCAAACTGCACATTGCTCTCGGGGTTGAGGGTCTTTTTGCGCCACAGGCCCCAGGTGTCCTTCGTGCGTTCACGCACAGGTTTGCCGCGCTCCAGCACGATGGGCTTGAAGCCCATTTGTGCCAAAGCCAGCGCCGCGAACATGCCGCACGGCCCAAAGCCCACCACCACCGGGCGCTCGCCTTGCGTTGCGCCAAAACTGGCTGGGGCCTGGCAGGGCGGGTGCCACGCCATGTCGGGCGTGGCTTGGATGTGGGGGTTCTTTTCAAACTTTTGCAGCAAGCGGTGTTCGGTGGGTGCATCAAGCAGCGACAGGTCGACGATGTAGACCGCCAGCAAGTCGGCTTTGCGGGCGTCAAAGCTGCGTTTGAAGACCTGCAAAGTGGCGATGTCGGCGGCGTTGATGCCCAGGGCCTGTGCCGCTAGTTGGCGCAACGCCGCGATGGGGTGAGGCGTGGGCAGGCGGTCTTCGTCGGTTTCGGACGGCGCATCGGCCGCGCGGCGCGATTCAATCGGCAGGGCCGACAAGGGGAGTTTGAGTTCTGAAATCCGGATCATGGAAACCTCTGTGGCTTGTGGTTATCAAGCAAGGTGCCCATTTTATAGACTGCCCCCAAGGCCATTGAACTTCAAGTGCGGGTTTTGAGAGGCATTGAGCCTCAACGAAACCAGGCTGGGTTGACCCACATGGCTTCAAAGGGCAACAGCCAAACAGGGGGCGCTTGGGCCAAGCATGTTCGAGCTGCCAAGGCTTGGCAAACGGTTCAAGTTCGGCAAGATTGGAGTGGTGCTGAAAGGGTGCTAGGCCGATGCGCTCATGTTCAGCTGCAGGCGCTCACGCTCGATGACGCGGGCCACGGCGGGTTCTGCAGCCACTTTTTGCACAAAGGCCCACAACGCCGGATGCGCCTCGGGGGCGATGCCCGCGATGGTGCCCCAGCGGGTGAGCGTGAGGCTGTATGCATCCAGAGGCCCCAAGCGGTCACCGCTGAGCCAAGCCTGGCCTTTGGCGGCTGCCGCTTGGACCAAACCTTGCAACTCCCCCAGCATGCCGCGAAACAGCTGGGTGTTGTAGGGCTTGAGGGCTGCCTGCACTTCGGGCAAGTCGGTGAACTTTTGCGGCATGAAAATGTGCGTAAAAGTCGGGTGCACGGTGTTGTTCATCCAGGCCAAAGTCGACAGCGCCCTGGCACGGGCCATGGGCTCTGCCGGCAAGAAGCCAGCTTGTGGAAACAATTGGTCTATGTGCAAAACAATGGCCATGATTTGGGTCACCGGCTGCCCGTCACTCACCAACACGGGCACTTGGCCACGCGGATTGATGGCTTTGTAATCGTCGCTGTTTTGCTCGCCTTTGTGCAGCTTGACCATGCTCGCCTCAAAGGGTGCACCGCTCATTTCCAGCAGCACATGGGGCACAAAAGAACAGGCACCGGGGGCAAAATAAAGCTTCAAGCTCATGACATGACTCCAAAAAAAGGGGGGTTATTGGGCGGTGGCCGAAGGCGTTTCTGTCGCGGAGGGCGCAGCACCATTGCTGCCTGTCGAGTCGGGCTGAGACGGGGTGGATGCGGCAGCATCGGGTGTCGACGGGCGATTGGCTTTTGAAGGCAACTCAAACTTCAATGCCTCGGGCCTGACTTGCTGCTGCAGGCGCTCGGGTTCGCGGTGTTTGTTAGGGCCATGGCCCCAGCGCGCAAAAGCGTCCCATTGCCACGCCAGCACAGCGGCATTGAGCACCAGCAAAATGGCCAACCAATATTTCATCTTGCACAGTTCAGTCAGGTCTTGGGGCGTACGCTGATCTCGGCGCTGTGGATGTACTGCACGCCAAGCTCTGTGTGCAATCGTAACGCACCCCCGGGGCCCACTCCCAGGGCCAGGCCTTGCTGGCCATCGCTGGTATGCACGCGCCTGCCTTGCAGCACGTCACGCGAGGCAAAGCGGCTTTTCAGAGGTGCAAAACCCTGGGCTTCAAAAGCCTTCAGGGTCTGGATCAGGGGCCAGGCCACAGCGCCCAAGGCAACGGGGGCCGTGAGCTCGGGCAGCAACTCGGTCAGGGCCGCAGGCGGTGTGTTCAGCCCGTCTGCGGCGCGGGGGCGGATGTTCAGGCCTACCCCCACCACCACTTGGCTGCGACCGCCCATGCTGGCCGCCTCGACCAGGATGCCGCCGAGCTTGCGGTCCTGAAACCACAAATCGTTGGGCCATTTCAGGCCCACATCGGGGTGCAGGCTTTCGGCCAAGCTCAGGCCCACGGCCAGGGACAGGCCCGACCAGTCTTTCGGCACCAACGGCAAGCTCAGAGAAAACGTCAGTGAGTCGCCGGGCTGGCTTTGCCAAACACGCCCCATGCGGCCTCGGCCTGCCGTTTGGCGTTCTGCCACCAACAAAGTCGGCTCTGGCTGACCTGCGCGGGCGCGGCGCATGAGCTCGCTGTTGCTCGAATCGATCTCGGGCAACACCTCAACGGTGAAGTCGGGCAACAAGGGGTAGACCTGCTCCCAGATCTTTTCAGCGGGCCAGACGGTGGGCGTGATCATGGGGCAAGGTGGATGCAAATGCGTGATTGAGGCGTGTCAATGTACGTGACCCAGCTTTGGGGTGATGGCAACTGTCGCCGTGACTTCCATCGACCACAGGGGTGGGCTCCTAAAAAGAGGCGAAACCCACCATGGGGCCACCGCCCAACGTCTTGAAGTTTCAGCGTTTTTTCTGGCTGGGTGTTTTGGGCGTCGCCGGGCGGCGCTTGGGGGCCAGCAGGGTGCCCCGGCAATTTGCGCTGCCGCACCAGCAGGGGTATTCGGCCTTGAGCTTCTTGGTGTAGGGCTCGTCGATGATCAGACCGTAGTCGTAATTGAGCTCTTCACCTGCAGCAATGTTGCGGATCGCCTTGATAAAAATCCGGTCATTGTCTTCATCGGCTTCGCAGTTGGGGTCGCAGCTGTGGTTGATCCAGCGTGAGGAATTGCCCCCATACAGGGCGTCGATCACCCGGTCTTCGTTCACATGGAAGTAAAACGTGTGGTTCGGGTCTTCGGGGTCGTGCGGGTGGCGGTCTTGCGCCTCGTCCCAGCTGATGACCTGACCCACGTACTCGATCAGGGTCTCGCCTTCGGAGATGTCTTGCAAGGCGAACACGCCCTTGCCGTGCACGCCTGAGCGGCGCACCTGGATGCGCTTGCCGGATGGGGTGGGCGTTTTGCGGTGGGAGGGGGAAACAGGTGTTTTGGCCACGGCGTTTAAAAATTTGTTATGGTGAATTCATGTGGGCGTGCGCGTGAGCGCGTGCCCGGGCGCGTACGCACACGCGAGAAAACGGATTGTAATGACATGAAGACATTGGTAATTGCAGAGAAGCCTTCGGTGGCTCAAGACATCGTCAAAGCCTTGACCCCGACCTCGGGCAAGTTCGAGAAACACGATGACCATTTCGAAAACGACCGCTACGTCGTCACCAGCGCCGTGGGTCACCTGGTGGAGATCCAGGCCCCGGAGCAATACGACGTCAAGCGTGGCAAATGGAGCTTTGCCAATTTGCCGGTGATTCCGCCTCACTTTGACTTGAAGCCGGTGGACAAAACCAAGAGCCGCTTGACGGCCGTGGTCAGGCAAGCCAAGCGCAAAGACGTGAACGCCCTCATCAACGCCTGTGACGCGGGCCGCGAGGGGGAGTTGATCTTTCGATTGATCGAGCAGTACGCCGGTGGCACCAAGAGCCTGGACAAGCCCGTGCAGCGCCTGTGGCTGCAGTCCATGACGCCGCAGGCCATTCGCGACGGTTTTGACAACCTGCGTACCAACAGCCAGATGCAGGGCCTGGCCGACGCCGCCCGCAGCCGCTCTGAAGCCGACTGGCTGGTGGGCATCAACGGCACACGCGCCATGACCGCATTCAACTCGCGCGATGGCGGCTTTTTCCTCACCACCGTGGGACGGGTGCAAACGCCCACGCTCGCTGTGGTGGTCGAGCGCGAAGAACAAATCCGCAAGTTCATCAGCCGCGACTATTGGGAAATCCACGCCGAGTTCGCCGCTGCCGCAGGCACCTATCCGGGCAAGTGGTTTGATCCCAAATGGCGTAAAGAAGAGGACGCCGAAAAGAAAGCCGACCGCAAATGGACTGCGGCAGAGGCGCAAGCCATCGTGGATGCGGTGCGCGGCAAGACGGCCAGCGTGACCGAAGAGGCCACGCCCACCACCCAAGCCAGCCCCGGCTTGTTTGACCTGACCAGCCTGCAACGCGAAGCCAACGGCAAGTTCGGCTTCTCGGCCAAGACCACGCTGGCGCTGGCCCAAAGCCTGTACGAGCGCCACAAGGCCCTGACCTACCCGCGTACCGACTCGCGTCATCTGCCCGAAGACTACGTGCCCGTGGCCAAACAAACCTTCGAGATGCTGGCCGACAGCGGCATGCGCCACCTGGCCCCGCACGCGCTCACGGCGCTGAACAACAACTACGTGCGCAAGATCCCGCGCGTGTTCGACAACAAAAAGGTCTCGGACCACTTCGCCATCATCCCCACGCTGCAAGCGCCCAGCGGCTTGTCCGAGGCCGAGCAAAAGCTGTATGACCTGGTGGTGCGCCGCTTCATGGCGGTGTTTTTCCCGAGCGCCGAATACCAAGTCACCACCCGCATCAGCGTGGCCGCAGGCCACAGCTTCAAGACCGTGGGCAAGGTGCTGGTCAAGCCGGGATGGCTTGCCATTTACGGCAAAGAAGCTGCGGCCGAAGTCGAAGACGCCAAAGACGGTGACAAAGGCCAGAACCTGGTGCCGGTGCAGCCGGGCGAAAAAGTTGGTGTTGAGTCGGTCGAGGCCAAGGGCCTGAAGACACGCCCTCCGGCCCGCTATTCAGAAGCCACGCTGCTGGGCGCCATGGAAGGCGCGGGCAAGATGGTCGACGACGACGAGCTGCGCGAAGCCATGCAGGAAAAAGGGCTGGGCACGCCCGCCACGCGAGCGGCCATCATCGAAGGCCTGCTGAACGAAAAATACATGCTGCGCGAAGGCCGCGAAATCATCCCCACGGCCAAGGCTTTCCAGCTCATGACGCTGCTGCGCGGCTTGCAGGTGGAAGAACTCTCACGCCCCGAACTCACGGGCGAGTGGGAATACAAGCTCGCGCAAATGGAGCAAGGCAAATTGAGCCGTGCCACCTTCATGGCCGAGATCGCGGCCATGACCGAGCACATCGTCAAGAAGGCCAAGGAATACGACCGCGACACCGTGCCTGGCGACTACGCCACCGTCAGCACCCCCTGCCCCAACTGCGGTGGCGTGGTCAAGGAAAACTACCGCCGCTACACCTGCACCGGGGCCGACGGAGCGAGCGACGGCTGCGGTTTTTCGTTTGGTAAATCGCCTGCGGGCCGCACCTTTGAGCAAGCCGAGGTCGAGCAGTTCATGCGCGACAAAAAGATCGGCCCGCTGGACGGCTTCCGCTCCAAAGCCGGCTGGCCCTTTGTGGCCGAGATGGCGCTCAAGTACAACGAAGAAGAGAAAAACTGGAAGCTCGAGTTCGACTTTGGCGACGACAAGAAGAATGAAGAGAGCGGCGAGATCGTCGAATTCAGCGACGAGGCCTTGGGCGCTTGCCCCAAGTGCGGCAGCCCGGTGCACGAGCATGGCAGCAACTACGTGTGCAGCAAAGCCTTGCCCACTAACGAACAGCCCACATCGAGCTGCGACTTCAAGACCGGCAAACTCATCTTGCAGCAACCCATCGAGCGTGAGCAGGTCGTCAAACTGTTGACCAGTGGCAAAACCGACGTGCTCGACAAGTTCGTGAGCAACCGCACCCGCCGCAGCTTCAAAGCCATGCTGGCCTGGAACCCCGAAGAGGGCAAGGTGACGTTTGAGTTTGAGCCGCGCGAAGGCGCCAAGAAGTACCCACCGCGCAAGACCGCGGCCACCAAGACGCCGTTTGGCAAAGCGGCCGCCAAGAAAACCACTGCCAAGACCGCTGCCAAAACCGCCAAAGCCCCCGCTGCTAAAAAAGCCGCCAAGCCCGCTGCCGAGAAAGCCCCGCGCAAAGCCGCTGTGGGCACACTCAAGCCCAGCCCGGCCTTGATGGCCGTGATTGGCGATGGGGCCTATGCCCGCACCGAGGTGGTCAAAAAAATCTGGGACTACATCAAGGCCAACAACCTGCAAGACCCGGCTGACAAGCGCTCCATCAAGGCCGACAGCAAGCTGCAAGCGGTGTTTGGCAAGGACAGCGCCACCATGTTCGAGCTGGCCGGGATCATTGGCAAGCACTTGAGCTGAATACTGTTTCAGACCAAAGCGTTGGGTGACGACGCTTTGCAGAGGCTGAGCCCGTTCGGCAACTTGGCGTCACCCCCGCACAAGTCTCAGGCTTTCTGGCATGAGGTTCTTGTGCTTCTTGATTTCGACAATAAAGTAACAAATTAAAACAAATTGATTTTTAATAAGTAGTACTTTATGTAAAATTTTGATGAATTTTTTGTGAGAATGGACCCCCATCCATCAACCAAAACCGGGGGTTCCTTCAGTGCTCAACGTCAACGTCATCAAAGCCAAAAGTACACAAAAGGTAGAAGTCAAACCAGGTCAGCCGACCCATCTGAAAGTCGACGCCAACACCCGGTTGGAACTGGTCGATTCGGCAAGCGGCAAGGCCCCCACCCAAATCAAAGCCCGTCGGGTGGGCGACAACCTTGAGATCGTGACGGACGAAAAAGCGCAGATTGAAGACACGACGGTCAGCAACGCCCAAGCGCCGGACTTGGTCCTCGAGGACTATTTCAAGCAAGCCGATGTGAGTCTGTATGCAGGCACAGGCCAAGAGGCAGTGAGCTACGTTCCCGTGGATGACGCTGCATCCAGTTCTTATGCCGCCATGTTCACATCGGCCACCACGGGTGCAGCTCTTGCAGCAGCGCCTCTGTTGAGTCCTTGGATGGGCGTGGCCGCAGGCGCTGGTGTGGCAGCTGCTGCAGGCGGAGGTGGCGGTGGTGGCGGTGCGCCAGTGGCAAACCAGGCGCCAGTCGCCAAAGATGACACGAAATCGGTCACTGAAAATGGACGACTTGAAGGTACTGTGCCCAGTGCGACTGACGCAGATGGCACGGTGGCCAGCTACCGACTCGTCGGTGATGTTGCATCTGGCAAACTGACCTTCAATGCAGATGGGTCTTACAGTTTTGATGCGAACAAAGACTTTGACAACTTGGCTATTGGACAAACCAAAACAGTCAACTTTACCTACAGCGCGGTTGACAACGCCGGCGGTGTGAGTGCGCCAAAGACCGTGACCATCACGGTGACGGGAACGAACGATGCGCCGGTGGCAAGTGCTGCGACCAAGTCGGTTGACGAAGGCATGAAAGTCGAGGGTTCGGTAACTGCGACGGACGCAGATACAGGCGCAACACTGAAATATGCGTTGGTAGGGGCAGTGCCCGCAGGGCTGACATTCAAGGACGATGGCACTTACAGCTTTGATGCGGGTGACGCTGCCTATGACAGCCTCAAGGCTGGAGAAACCAAAGATGTGGTGGTCAAATTCAAAGCCAACGATGGTGTGGTGGATTCGGCTGAGCAGACGCTGACGATCACTGTGAAGGGCGCTGCAGAGATTAGAGGGACCATCACAGGGGTTGTGACAGAAGATGCCGCCACCACCGCGACAGGCTCACTGACTGTGAGCGATGTCGATGCAGGTCAAGCCAAAGTGGTTGCGCAAACAGACAGCGCAGGAGCATACGGCAAATTCAGCATCACGGAAGCGGGCGTTTGGAGCTACAGATTGGACAACAGCAATGCCAATGTGCAAGCACTGAATGCAGATCAAGAAGTCAATGAAACCTTCAAGGTCAAGAGTGCAGACGGAACTGCCAGTGAAGATGTCACGGTGAAAATCACGGGCGCAAATGATGCTCCAGTAGCCACCTTTGTAACCCCTATTGAAATTTCTGAGGATGCTGGTGTACACAAGGTTCAATTAACTGCAACTGATGTGGACGCGGCGGCAAAACTTAAATTCAAACTTGTAGACCCAGCAGCTTTTGCCTCAATTGGTATTGCACTTTCAGAAAGCGGTCAACTCACGGTCAATACATCAAACAGCAAATACCAAGAATTGGTAAAGGATGATCTGATCGACTTGGAAATAAAATACCAGGTAGAGGATGACGAAGGCAGTAGCAGTTTGGAAAGTACATTCAGACTAAAAATTTCTGGGGTAAGCGACACAGCTACGATAACGGGTGAAAGCACGGGTGTTGTCACAGAAGATGCAACCACCACCACCGCGACAGGCTCACTGACTGTGAGGGATGTCGATGCCGGACAAGCCAAAGTGGTCTCGCAAACAGACAGCGTAGGAACATACGGCAAGTTCAGCATCACGGAAGCTGGCGCTTGGACCTATAGTTTGAACTACAGTAATGCCAATGTTCAAGCTTTGGCTGCCGATGGCAAAGTTACAGAGACCTTCACGGTTAAAAGTGCAGATGGCAGTGCCAGCAAAGATGTTATGGTGACGGTCAAAGGTGTTAACGATGACGCCACGATCAGCGGTACAGCGGCAGGCGATGTGACAGAAGATGCAACCACCACCACAGCGACAGGCTCACTGACTGTGAGCGATGTCGATGCAGGTCAAGCCAAAGTGGTTGCGCAAACAGACAGCGTAGGAACATACGGCAAGTTCAGCATCACGGAAGCGGGAGAATGGACCTACAGCTTGGGCAACAGCAATGCCAATGTTCAAGCTTTGTTGGCCGATGGCAAAGTTACAGATACGTTCACGGTTAAAAGTGCAGACGGCACTGGCAGCCAAGATGTGGTGGTGACGATAAAGGGTGTCAACGATGTGCCTGTGGCAAATGCTGCAATGGAGTCGGTTGACGAAGGCATGAAAGTCGAGGGTTCTGTGACTGCGACGGACGCAGATGCAGGCGCAACACTGAAATATGCATTGGTAGGGGCAGCGCCCGCAGGGCTGACATTCAAGGACGATGGCACCTACAGCTTTGATGCCAGTGATGCGGCTTATGACAGCCTCAAGTCTGGTGAGACCAAAGACGTGGTGGTGAATTTCAAAGCCAACGATGGTGTGGTGGATTCGGCTGAGCAGACGCTGACGATCAAAGTCAAAGGTGTCAACGATGTAGCCACGATCAATGGCACAGATACGGGCGATGTGACAGAAGATGCAACCACCACCGTGAAGGGCTCACTGAGCGTGAGTGATGTGGATAATGGCCAAGCCAAGGTGGAAGCTCAAACAGACACTGCAGGGAAATTCGGAAAGTTCAGCATCACGGAAGCGGGTGAGTGGACTTATGAGCTTGATAACGAACTGGTCCAATCGTTGCGCAAAGATTACTTTATTGAGGATAAATTGACCGTTAAATCTATTGATGGTTCGGCAACGAAAGATGTTGTTATTACCATTAATGGTGCCGATGATCGGGCTGAAATTAAATTTGTGAAAGATGCAACTGGCGAAGATCTGAAAATAGTGAAGAGTCCTGAGTTGGTGAATCCTGAAGCACCATCAGCCAAAGGAACTTTGTCAGTTGGAATGCTTGATTTCAATGACAAAATTTTTGTGAGTGGCATTAAATTCAATTCAGAACAGTCTTCACCTTTAACGGGATCTAAATTGACGAAAGAGGCTTTGGAGGCGGGCTTCCTTAATTCTTTGGTATTGCACCCCATTACGAACAATGGCGGTCTGCATAACTTGGCATGGGACTTTTATACCGGTGGAACTCTGCCCGCAGACTTTCGACTTGTCCTTGACTACACACTTCAGTCTATTAACGAAGGTGAAGTTGAGCCGGTTAGCACGGTCGTCATACAGGTGGATGTGACTGGGGTGAATTCACCAGTGACCGTTAGCTTGCAACAAAATGATAAAGATCAGGTGACTGTTACGGAAACCAATGACAAAGTTGAGTCCGGCATCCAAACGTTAACTGTCAACGAATGGGATTATGGTAATGAAGTCGATGTCAATGTTGGGTCTGCCAAAGTCAATTTGGAAAAATCAACGTTCTTAAAGGCATCGAATGTCACGGCATCTTTTGAGGAGTACATCCAACAATGGCTGCATATAGGCGATTTCCGTGATTTAAGTGGGGTCAGTAATTTGGATTGGAACTTC
>JBIKHW010000226.1:0-5782 GCA_044361935.1 Limnohabitans sp.
AACGCAAAAACAGTTTGTAGTTTTCGCGGACATCGTCGTCCTTGAAATGTTTGTAGTCCGCAGGCGTGACCTGCATGTTGGGCGCATTGGTCAAGGCAGCATGCAAACGCTTTTCGGCTTTGCAGGATTCGGGCACCAACGCCATTTCAGGGCGCTGCAACCACAGCCGCCAATAGTCGGAGGTGGGGCACATCCAGCCCCGCGCGTTGCGCGTCAAGTGTTGGTGACCACAAGCGGTCCAGAGGTTGTGCATGTTGGTTCTTTTGTCTTGCCACCCAGCGGTGTGTCGATGCCGATTGTGCTTGTTCTGACCAGACCGCTGGCTCAGGCCCAAACCACGCGGTTGCACAGCTCGTTCGGGTTCGCTTCGCCCGCCTGCAGCGGGAAGTTCTGAACCAGCAATGCCGAGACTTCCTGCAACGCCTGAGTTAAACCGCTGTCGAAGTCCCCGGCTTGCAAGTGCTCACCCAATTTTTGAACCACAGCTTGCCAATGCGCATCGGGC
Organism: Limnohabitans sp.; assembly: GCA_044361935.1. GTDB lineage: Bacteria > Pseudomonadota > Gammaproteobacteria > Burkholderiales > Burkholderiaceae_C > Limnohabitans_A. The sequence continues at coordinate 506 of JBIKHW010000226.1, forward strand.
ACATGGCGGCTGATGCCCCGGTCGGCCACGATTTCGACGCGGCGCTCGGCCAGCATCAAATAGATGAGCACGCCATTGTTTTGCTCGGTGTCCCACACGCGCAGTTTGCCAAACCACGACAGTGCGCGCCCGCGTATAACTTCAGGCAAAGGCATCTCGCGCCCCGCCCGCCACAGGTAGCTGTTGGGCAAGGCCGCTTCGACGCACAAAACAATTTCGCCGCTGTGCCGCGCTTCGCTGGCGTTCACCCGGGCCTGCAGCTGCTCGGCCATGGCCTGGGGCACGGCCCGCTCGGCGGCACGCTCGTGCATCCAGCGGTGTCGCCACCAACGTTTTCCCTGGGCCATCAGCGATTCGCGCATGTCACCATCTCCCGGAAGCGCCGCCGCCCCCAAAATTACCGCCACCACCCGAAGAAAACCCACCGCCACCGGACCCACCCCAACCACCGGAGTGACCGCGTCCGCCGCCACCCCAGCCAGGAAAGTCACCGCCGCGCCCACGGCCCTGACTGCGACGCACTGCAGCGCTAGGCAGAGCCTGCATGAACAGCGCCGACATCAGGCCCAACATGGCGGCGATGCCCGCCAGCCAAAACAAACCGCTCATGCTCCAAACCAAAACGCCGACCACACCCCCGGTCCCCAATGCGCCCAAGCGCTGCCCCAGCACCCGACGCAACACGCCCGCCACGGCAGGCAAAGCCACGAGCAACAAAACCGCTAAATTCAGCCAATCGACCTCGGCAGCCCCAGTGGGTTTGTCACCTTGTGCACCTGCTTTGGGCAGCGGCAAGGCCTCGCCCTCAATGCGGGCTTGCAGGTGGCTGAGGCCGGCACGCAGCCCACCAGCCACATCGCCCTGGCGAAATGCGGGCGTGATGACCTGGTCAATGATGCGTTGGGCGGCCAAGTCGGGCACCGCGCCTTCGAGTGCCTTGGCAGGCGCGATGCGCAAACGACGGTCGTTCAGGGCCACCACCAGCAGCAAACCATCGCCCACCTCGCGGCGACCGATCTTCCAGGCATCGCCCAGGCGCTGGGTGAAGTCGGCTATGTCCTCGGGCGCGGTAGTGGGCAAGACCAGCACCACGATTTGGGTGCCGCGTTGCTGTTCAAAGGTTTGGAGTTGCTGCTCCAGAGATGCCACATCGGCGACGGCCAAGGTGCCGGTCTGGTCCATCACGCGGGCGGTCAGGGGTGGCAAGGGCACGAGTGCTTGGGCCCATGCAGGCGACAGGGTCAAAATGACCCAAGCCATCGCACTCAAGAGTTGCCGCGTCAAAACCTTGGCCCAACTCTTACGACCGTGCAAGCCGATCGGCCGTGTCTTGAGCATGTCGGCGTGCATCACTTGCCGAAGTCCACCTTGGGCGGTGAGCTGACGGCAGCTTCATTGGCCACGGTGAAATTGGCCTTAGGCGCATAGCCAAAGACCTTGGCGGTCAGGTTGCTCGGGAAACTGCGCGCCAGCACGTTGTATTCCTGCACGGCAGCAATGTAGCGGTTGCGCGCCACAGTGATGCGGTTTTCGGTGCCTTCGAGCTGCACGCGCAAATCGGCAAAGCCCTGATTGGCCTTGAGGTTGGGATACTGCTCAGACACCACCATCAAGCGCGACAAGGCACTGGAGAGTTGCCCCTGCATGGCCTGGAACTGTTGCAACGCTTGCGGGTTGGTCAGCACCTCGGGCGTGATCTGGAAACTCGTGGCCTTGGCCCGCGCTTCAATCACCTTGGTCAGGGTTTCCTGCTCAAAATTGGCCTCGCCCTTGACGGTGGCCACGATGTTGGGCACCAGATCGGCACGGCGTTGGTACTGGTTGAGCACCTCGGACCAGGCCGATTGGGTTTGCTCATCCAGACGCTGGAAATCGTTGTAGCCACAGCCGGACAAGGCCAAGACAACCAAAGAAGTGCTTAGCCAAGCGCTGATACGGGTAGCCAATCGGTTCATGGGGACACTTTCTGCTTCAGATGGAAAATCAATTCAATAACCCAAGTCGTGCGGGCTCTCGGTACCGACTTGAAGACTGCTCCAAACCCTCACACGGTTTTGACATGTGGAGCAGCCCTCGTTTTTCAAAACTTAATGGGGCTTTTCGCGAGTCAACCGTTCAGCAAAAGAGATGCCAATGGCAGACAACACAAATGTGAAGTGAATCACCGCCACCATGGTGATCACTTGGATGTTCTCCAAACTCAAATCACCGCTCAAATAGGTCTTCAGGGCATGCACACCCGAGATCGAAATGATGGCAAATGCCAGTTTGAGCTTCAGGTTGTAGGTGTTGACATGGTCCAACCAATCGGGTTTTTTCATATCCGATTTGTCGAAGTGCCCTGTGGTCACAAAAAGGGACACACCTGCCAGTGCCACCACCCAAACGAGCTGAGCCACCATGGTCATGTCGACCAGCTCCAACACCTTGATGATGAGATCGATCTTCTGTAGATCTTCAAACAGCAGGGTGTTCATGAGCTTGTAGGTTTCAACCAAAAACTTACCCAGGATTCCAAAAATAATGCCCACCAAGCCAACATAAAAAAACAACATGGTGAAACGCATGCCGTAAAGCAATGAGCCCACACTGGAGAGAATTTTTTCCATTTTTTCCTTGATAAAACCCAACGCATCTTTTTAATGTGATGCGCGGTCAACAACCCAGACCATCAGCACACAGAAGCCCATCTTTCGATCAACCCCAATTTGGCTGTTGATCGTACATGAGGCACAAAGAGGCGTTTTTTAAGATGGAATTCACGCTGCCATCGCCAAAGAAGCTTAAAACAGACGACTCCATCTTGTGAAGTCACACACAAGCCATCCCCATACAACCCGCATCAAAACCTGTTGGCTTGACTAAGCGTGCCCCATCAAAGGTTGGGGGCCAGCAGGCGTTGGAGGTCTTTCAACTCAACCCCGCTGCGCTGCGCGAGGTCTTGCACCTGGTCGTCACCGACTTTGCCCACGTTGAAATACTGCGCCTCGGAGTGGGCGATGTAAAAACCGCTCACGCTGGCCGCAGGCGTCATGGCCAGGCTCTCGGTCAGGCCCATGCCAATGTCTTCGCATTGCAGCAAGTCAAACATGGCTTGTTTGGCGCTGTGGTCGGGGCAGGCGGGGTAGCCGGGCGCGGGGCGAATGCCTTGGTATTTTTCGGCAATGAGTTCTTCGTTGCTCAGCGCTTCAGCGGCGGCGTAGCCCCACAAGTCGGTGCGCACTTTTTTGTGCAGGCACTCGGCCAGTGCTTCGGCCAGGCGGTCGGCCAGTGACTTGAGCATGATGGCGCTGTAGTCGTCGTGTGCGGCTTCAAAAGCGGCGGCGCGTTTGTCGGCCCCAATGCCTGCCGTGACCGCAAACACGCCCACATGGTCTTGCCCTGTGGGCGCGACAAAGTCGGCCAGGCAGCGGCTGGGGCGCATGACACCATCGATCATGTGTTTCTCGGTCTGCTGACGCAGGCCGCGCCAAGTCATGGCGACTTGATTGCGCGATGCATCGGCATACAGCGCGATGTCGTCGTCATTCACGCTGTTGGCCGGGTACAGGCCCAGCACCGCGTTGGCCGTGACCCAGCGGCCGTCGATGATTTTTTGCAGCATGGCCTGGCCATCGGCATAGACTTTGCGCGCCTGCTCGCCCACCACCTCGTCGTCGAGGATGGCGGGGAAAGGCCCGGCCAAATCCCAGGTCTGGAAGAACGGACCCCAGTCGACGTATTGCGCGATCTCGGCCAGGTCGTAGTTTTTGAACACACGGCGGCCAATGAACTTGGGCGCAGGGGGCACGCTTTGCGACCAGTCGATCGGCGTCTTGTTGGCGCGGGCCTGCGCCAGCGTCCACATGGGGGTTTGCTTTTTGTTGGCGTGCTGTTCGCGCACCTTGGCGTAATCGGTGTTCAAGTCGGCGATGAACTTGGCCGCTTGCTCAGACAACAAGCCTTGTGCCACGCCCACGCTGCGCGAGGCATCGGGCACATAGACCACGGGGCCACTGTAGTTGGGCGCGATCTTCACAGCGGTGTGCACGCGGCTGCAGGTGGCGCCGCCAATGAGCAGCGGCATTTGGCGGTCGCGGAAGTACGGGTCTTTTTCCATCTCGGCCGCCACGTACTGCATCTCTTCGAGGCTGGGCGTGATCAGGCCCGACAGACCAATGATGTCGGCGTTTTCTTCTTTGGCCTTGGCCAAAATTTCATGGCAGGGCACCATCACGCCCATGTTCACCACTTCAAAGTTGTTGCACTGCAAGACCACGGTGACGATGTTTTTGCCGATGTCGTGCACATCGCCCTTGACGGTGGCGATCACGATCTTGCCTTTGGCTTTCACGTCTTCGCCTGCCGCCTCTTGCGCGAGCTTTTCGGCCTCGATGTAAGGCAGCAAATGCGCCACGGCCTGCTTCATCACACGAGCGCTTTTGACCACCTGCGGCAAGAACATCTTGCCCTGGCCGAACAAATCGCCCACCACGTTCATGCCGTCCATCAGCGGGCCTTCGATCACATGCAAGGGGCGTCCGCCCTTGGCCAGAATCTCTTGGTAGGCCTCTTCGGTGTCCTCGCTGATGAAGTCGGTGATGCCATGCACCAGCGAATGACTCAAGCGCTGCGCCACGCCCACAGGCGCATCGGGTGTGCCGCGCCAGGCCAGCTTGGTGCTTTCGTCTTTGGCTGCGCCTTTGGCGCTGTCGGCCACTTCAACCAAACGCTCGCCTGCATCAGCACGGCGGTTCAGCACCACGTCTTCGACCCGCTCGCGCAGCGTGGGCTCCAGGTCGTCGTACACACCGACCATGCCGGCGTTGACGATGCCCATGTCCATGCCCGCCTGGATGGCGTGGTACAGGAACACGGTGTGGATGGCTTCGCGCACCGGGTCGTTGCCGCGGAATGAAAAACTCACATTCGACACACCGCCCGACACCTTGGCACCCGGCAGGTGCTGCTTGATCCAGCGCGTGGCCTCGATGAAATCCACCGCGTAGTTGTTGTGCTCTTCGATGCCGGTGGCGATGGCAAAAATGTTCGGGTCAAAAATGATGTCTTCGGGCGGGAAATCCACCTCGTCGACCAGCACGCGGTAAGCGCGTTCGCAAATCTCGATCTTGCGCTCGTAAGTGTCGGCCTGGCCTTTTTCATCAAAGGCCATGACCACGGCCGCCGCGCCATAGCGCTTGACCAGCTTGGCCTGGCGTTTGAACTCGTCCAAGCCCTCTTTCATGCTGATCGAGTTGACGATGCCCTTGCCCTGGATGCAGCGCAGACCGGCTTCGA
>JBIKHW010000227.1:0-5777 GCA_044361935.1 Limnohabitans sp.
GAAATATGGAAACCCGATGTTGAGAAATGTGGCAAGTACCGCTTGACGAACATGAAGGGTTCGGCCTGTGGGCGTTGCATGAAAACTTGTCCCTACAACAGAGAAGACCTTGTTGAATCGTCTCGACTCCTCGAGCTTTCAATCAAGGTGCCCAGTGCCAGAAGAGCACTAATTGATTATGACGATCAAATCGGCGCAGGCATGCGCAATTCGGTGAAGAGATGGTGGTTTGACTTGGAAATTGTCAACGGCGTTTGTGTTTCACCCAGGGGCGTTAACGAACGTGATTTGGATTTGGACCGAACCAACAAGCTCGCTCAAAATCAAAAGTTGGCATTTTTCCCACCACATCTGCAACCGCGTGCAGAGACCACCATTGCAACCACTGTGCCACTGAATCGTGAAGCTGGACTTGATGCTTATGCCCATGCCGAAAAACCCAGTCAGGCTAAAAAGAGGAAAAAACAATGAACGAGTGGCGTCATTTTTTTGATGCCATGATGAATCTGACCAGATGTGTCCACAACGGATGAATCGCCCCGGGTTTCGTGGAGGCCAGTTGGTTTAAGTTGAGACCTCGGTCTCGTTCTTTCCGGCTGAATTGCAGTCAGTGTGAACTTCTCAATGTCTGTAGTTTGACGTGAGATGTCCTTCGTCAAAGAGCTTGAACGATCTCAACCGCTGCACTTCAGACCTTCGCCCTTGTAAGTCGCCTAAAGGCTGGTAGCAGACGGTCGGCTATTTTATGCATACAACTGCTTTCGCTGCAAAGCAGCCGTTAGGGTTGGAGTGCCCCGCCTTTGATCAACCAAGATCGGCAGTGCTGGACAATCTAGCTTCAGCGCCAACAACCTCGGGCGTGAGCGCTTGAATGGCTTGGTAATTCGTCAAAAACACACTTCCATGCAAATGCTGCAAAAAGTGCGTGGTGTTGAGCTTGTCCATCACCGGGCCTTTGATCTCCGAGAAGTTCAACGCAATCCCTGAGTCTTTCAAACGACTGGCAATCGCTTCCAAACTTTCCAAGGCACTGGCGTCGATGTCGTTCACCGCAGAACATTGCAACAAAACATGCTCTAAGCCTGGACGCGCTGCCACCTCGGCATTGATGCGGTCTTCTACGCCACGGGCGTTGGCGAAGAACAGGCTGGCATCTACCCGAAGGCAAACCAACTTGGGACTGGTCAACACATCGTGGCGGAGCACATTACGGAAATGCTCGGTGCCCGGCACCAGACCCACGGTGGCGATGTGGGGTCGGCTGGCTCGGAACAAAAACAGCGCCAAAGACACCACCACACCCATCACCAAACCACTCTCCACGCCCACCAGCAAGGTTACGAGCAAGGTGGTGGCCACTGCGATGAAGTCGAGTTTGGAGAAACGCCAAGTGGATTTGAAAATGCCAAAGTCAACCAGAGAGAGTACCGCCACGATGATGGTGGCCGCCAGTGTGGCTTGCGGCAGATAGTAAAGCGCAGGGGTTAAAAACAGCGAAGCCAGCGTGATGCCCACCGCCGTGTACACGCCTGCAGCAGGCGTGACAGCGCCGGCATCAAAATTGACCACCGAGCGTGCAAAACCTCCGGTCACCGGAAAGCCGCCCGTGAATGCTGCCGACAAGTTGCTGGCACCCAAGGCCACCAACTCTTGGTCGGGCTCAATGCGTTGACGACGTTTGGCAGCCAAGGTTTGACCCACCGACACCGATTCAACAAATCCCACCACGCTGATCAGCAACGCAGGAACCCACAGCTCTTGCCACAAGGCCAAGTCCCACAACGGCGCGGTGAGCGGTGGCAAGCCTTGCGGCACGGTGCCGACCAATTTCATGCCTTGGCCTTGCCAGTCCAGCGCCCAAGCCAGTACCGTGGTCAAGGCAATGGCGGCCACGGGACCTGCTTTGGCCAGCACATCGGCCAGCTTGGGTTTAAGGCCTGCGGAAATCAGCAGTGGTTTCAAGCCCTTGCGCACCCAGAACAAAAATACCGTGGCCGCGATGCCCACACCCAAAGTGAGCAGGTGCAGGTTAGAAGCTTGGTGCATCAGCGCAGACAGCAGCTCTAAAAAGTTGTGGCCCTCGGCTTTCACACCCATGAGGGTTTTGATTTGGCTCAAGGCGATCAGCAAACCCGAAGCGGAAATAAAGCCAGAGATGACCGGGTGGCTTAAGAAGTTGGCCAAGAAGCCCAAGCGCAACAAACCCATGATGAGCAACATGCCGCCCGACAAAAACGCCAATGTGATGGCCACTTGCCAATAAGCATGCGTTCCCGCAGCCGCATGTTCTGCTACCGCTGCAGCAGTCATCAAAGACACCACGGCCACAGGCCCCACCGCCAAGACACGGCTGCTGCCCAACACCGCATAGAGCAGCAAAGGTGCGACGCTGGCATACAAACCCACCTCAGGCGGCAGGCCTGCCAGCAAGGCATAGGCCAAGCTTTGCGGGATCAGCATGATGGTGACGATGAGCGCGGCCACCATATCGCTGGTTAAGGTTTCTCGGTTGTATTGGCGACCCCACGCCAACATAGGAAACGTGGGGAGCCATCGTCGCAGAGCAGTCATTGTTCCACCATTTCAGCCTTGTGGTCGTTCATCGTGAGGTTCAAGGAGCGTTGAGTTTGGCTTTGCGTGGTGCGTGCACCAAGCGGTCCATCAACTCAAAGCCCACCATGCCGACCAACATGGCCAATACAAACACCAGCGCCTTGGGTTGGCCATCGGCCATCGACACCAGGGCTGGTCCAGGGCAAAAACCGGCCAAGCCCCAACCTGCACCAAACAACAAACTGCCAATCACCAGTTTTTTGTCCATGTCCATGTTGGTGGGCAGGCGCATAGCACCGCCCAAAAAGGTGCTGGTGCGTTTTTTGGCCACGGTGAACGCGAAAAAGCCGACCATGATGGCGCCGCCCATCACCAGCGCCAAGGAAGGGTCCCAAGTGCCAAACAGGTCGAGAAAGCCAATGACTTTGCCGGGGTCGGTCATGCCCGACAGCATCAGGCCCAAGCCAAAAAGCAGGCCAACAACAAATTCAGCGATGCGGTGGAGGTGGTTTTTATTCAGCATGTTGATTTCCTTAGAGGATGTGACGCATCACGTAGACCATGACAAAGCCGGCACCCATGAAAGAGAGTGTGGCCACCAAAGAGCGGGGTGACAGGCGAGACAAGCCGCACACACCATGACCACTGGTGCAGCCAGAGGCATAGCGGGTGCCGATGCCCACCAGCAAACCGGCTGCGATCACCATCCATTCGGTCGCATCAATGCGCGGGGCGGTGATGTATTGCGCGGGCACCACGGCGTGAAAAACCGTGGGAGCGGCCAACATGCCTAGGATGAACGCAACACGCCAAGTGGTATCGCCCGCTTTGGGCGGCAACAGCCCACCCAAGATGCCGCTGATACCCAAGATGCGACCGTTGACCAAAATGAAGATGGCCGAAGCCAACCCCAAAATGATGCCGCCGGTCAGGGATGCGAAAGGCGTGAAATGTGCCCAATCGATGTTCATACTGATGCTCCTTCTTGTGGTTCGCAAAATTGCGCGAATAAAACGTTCATGACCGCCAGCGCTTGAGCGCTGGCAATTTGGTAATAGATGTTTTTGCCATCACGGCGGGTGGTCACCAGCGCTTCGTCACGCAAGACCGTGAGCTGCTGCGACAAGGTGGGTTGCACGATGCCCAAGAGCTCTTCCAACTCCCCCACGCGCTTTTCGCCTTGAGACAGTTGGCAAAGCAGCAATAAACGGTCGGGGTTGGAGAGCACTTTCATCAGTCGGCAAGCATGGCCGGCTGAGGTTTTCATTTTTTCAAGGTCCAGTGTGGTGGTGTCCATGGGCGGCTTTTCCTGCTTTTCAATTAAGGATGATAAATTATATTGACAGATAAAGTATTTGTCAATATACTATCGAAAACTTATTAAACAACGGAGTTCTCGATGACCACCACCCATCTCAACCCAGTCGTTCACGGGATTTTTGACCCCGCGACCTGGACCGTCACCTATGTGGTTTACGAAAAGCCCGGTTCAGCTTGCGCCATCATTGACTCGGTGTTGGACTACGACCCCAAGTCTGGCCGCACCAGCCACAAGTCAGCGGACAAAGTGATCGAGTTTGTCAAAGCCAACGACCTGAAGGTGGCATGGATTCTTGAAACCCACGCCCACGCCGACCACCTGAGCGCCGCCCCTTATCTGAAACAGCATTTGGGTGGTCAAACCGCCATCGGAGACCACATCGGTGGCGTTCAAAAAGTGTTCAAGGGCATCTTCAACATGGAAGAAAGCTTCAAGGTTGACGGGTCGCAGTTTGACCATTTGTTCGCCGAGGACGAGGCCATCACCATTGGCAACCTGACAGGCAACACCCTGTTCGTGCCGGGCCACACACCCGCCTGTGTGGCTTACCAGTTTGGTGATGCCGTTTTTGTGGGCGACACCCTGTTCATGCCCGATGTGGGCACCGCACGCTGCGACTTTCCCGGAGGCGACGCTAAAACCTTGTATGCATCGACACGCAAAATTTTGAGCTTGCCCCCCCAGACCCGGTTGTTTATGTGCCACGACTACCCGCCTAATGGACGCCCGGTGAATTTTGAGACGACGGTGGCCGAGCAAAAAGCCAAAAACGTCCACGTTCATGACGGCATCAGTGAAGCCGAGTTTGTCGCCATGCGCACCCAGCGCGACGCGACCTTGGACATGCCGGTGCTGATCCTGCCTGCGGTGCAAATCAACATCCGCGCTGGCGAGTTGCCACCCAAGGAAGACAACGGCGTTGCGTACGTCAAAATTCCTTTGAACGCCCTCTGATCATGTCTCTAGTTCGCCGCAAAGCAGTCATTGATCATGGCCTGCGGCGGTCGGCCGGTTACTACCGTTCGATTCACGGAAATGGGCGAGAGGACCTTGCGCATAGCTGAAGTTAAGCTGCAGCCAGCACAAGTGTCGAAGGCTGGTGGAGTCCTTCATAATCAAAACCTGCCCCTCTCTTGTCGATATGCCGACCTTTCATCATGGATAAATTCTTGCTGCAGCAGCAGGTGTTGGAAAGGCTCGCCGAAGACCTGCTGCAAGCCGAACAGGCAATGCGGGCGGCCCATGAAACGGCGACTCACGAAGAAAACATCGCTGAAAACAAATACGACACACTGGGACTCGAAGCCGCCTACCTTGCCACCGGCCAGGCTCGGCGCGCTGAAGACATTCGCCAGGCGTTGGCCAATTGGCGCCACTTCCGCCCGCGTGCCTATGACGCCAGCAAAGGTATACAGCTCGGCGCGCTGGTCTTCCTAGTCGATTCCGCCGACAAGCAGCAACTGCTCTTTCTCGGGCCGGATGGGGGCAGCATGAAGTTGGTCAGCGGCGCACAGCTCATTCAGGTCATCAGCAGCGAAGCCCCTTTGGGTAGGGCCATGCTGGGTAAATACGAGGGTGATGAGGTGTGGATACAGGTTACTCAAATCCGACAGCAATTTGAGGTGCTGCGGGTCAATTAATCATCAATAAAGCCCAAGTCAAATTGGCATGCTGGCCCAGGGCATGGCACCAAAGCCAAGTGACTGCTGTTGGCCGGTAGAAGAAGGTCAGCTGTTTTATTCGGACGACTGCTTTGGCTGCAAACCCGCCCCTCGCTTAATCAGCGCGCCCAGAGCAGACCCACAGTTTTGAGACCCAGCACCGTGAGGGTAAACGAACCGAACAAGTGCAAACTGGCGGTGCCTGCCGCCAGGGCAAAGCGGCCTTGCTGCAGCATGGCCAC
>JBIKHW010000228.1:0-5749 GCA_044361935.1 Limnohabitans sp.
GGCGGTGAAGGCTTCGAGTGCCAGCTGGCTGGCCTTGCGGCTGGCCACGGTCTCGCTCTTGGTGTGGGCGGCCACGACGGCGTCAAACGCCACTTGGTTGAAGTTCTTGGGCAAGTCGCCCTTCATGCGGCGCACAAACTCTTTGGCTTGTGCAGGGAAGGCGGCTTTGTAAGCGGCAAAGGCGGTGTTCCAGGCGGCTTCGCGGGCCATGCCTGAGGCTTTGGCGTCCCAGTCGGCATAGACCTCTTTGGGGATCTTGAAAGGCTCTGCCGTCCAGCCCAGGGCTTCGCGGGTGAGCTTGATTTCTTCGGCGCCCAATGGCTCGCCGTGGGCTTTGGAGGTACCTGCACGGTTGGGCGAGCCCTTGCCGATGGCGGTCTTGCAGACGATCAAAGTAGGCTTGTCGGCGCTGTGCTTGGCGGCGGCGATGGCCTTGGACACGGCCGCTGCGTCGTGGCCGTCCACGGCGTCGATCACGTTCCAGCCGCAAGCGGCAAAGCGCTGGGGCGTGTTGTCGATGAACCAAGGGGCGACCTTGCCGTCGATCGAGATGCCGTTGTCGTCGTACAGGGCGATCAGTTTGTTCAGCTTCCAGGCGCCGGCCAGGGCCACGGCTTCGTGGCTGATGCCTTCCATCAGGCAGCCGTCACCCAGGAACACGTAGGTGTGGTGGTTGACGATGGCGTGACCATCTTGGTTGAACTCGGCAGCCAGCATCTTCTCGGCCAGGGCCATGCCCACGGCGTTGGTGATGCCCTGACCCAGTGGGCCGGTGGTGGTTTCCACGCCGGGGGTCACGCCCACTTCGGGGTGGCCTGCGGTTTTGCTGTGCAGGGTGCGGAAGTTCTTCAGCTCTTCAATCGGCAGCTTGTAGCCGGTCAGGTGCAGCACGGAATAGATCAGCATCGAGCCGTGGCCGTTGGACAGCACAAAGCGGTCACGGTTGGCCCAATGCGGGTTTTTGGGGTTGTGTTGCAGGTGATCGCCCCACAGCGCCACGGCCATGTCCGCCATGCCCATGGGAGCACCGGGGTGCCCGGAGTTGGCTTGTTGAACGGCGTCCATTGCGAGGGCGCGGATGGCGTTCGCCATTTGTTGTGTATTGGCCATGTGGGGCAACTCCGGGGAAGTATTCTGGTAAACCCGAGATTTTAGCGGTTGTCAGCCTTGGGTCACCGACAGGGCCAAGACCAGATCGGCCCAGGCCTTGGCCTTGTCGGCCGGGTTGCGCAACAAGCTCGATGGGGGATAAGTGACCACCACCGGCACGCCCTGAAAGTCGTGCAATCGCCCACGCAGTTTGCCCATGGGCTCGGTGCTGCCCAGCAGGCTCTGGATGGCAAAACGGCCCATGGCCAAAATCACCCGGGGCTGTACCAGCGAGACCTGACGCGACAAATAAGCCGCACAAGTGGCCAACTCGGTCGTCTCGGGGTTGCGCCCGTTTAAGGGGCGGCATTTGACGGCGTGGGTCAGGTAGGCCTCGGGCCCGTCCGCGCTGGTATCTGCGGTGGCATCGGTGCTGTTGCGCGAGCCTTGGCGGCGCACGCCCACGGCTTTGAGCATGTTGTCCAGCAACACGCCTTCCGGCCCGGTGAAGGGCTGACCTTGCTTCTCATCGGTGTCCGAGGGCAAGTCACCCACCACCATCCATTGGGCTGAGCCCTGGCCCGAGCCCACAATGGGGGTTTGCCTTGCAGCGCCCAGAGCGCAGGACCGACAGGCTTGCACAGCCGTTTGCAGCTCGACCCAGCCCATGCTGGACAAGCCTTCGGGCAAAGGCGCAAACACTTGGCCCTGTGTCTGCACCGTGGCTGGCACAGGTGCAACAGGTTCACGCGTTGCGGGGCGGGTGGCTGGGGCCTGCACAGGCACGGACGCCGTCGGTGCATCAGTCGGCATGGGACGTGCGGGGCTTGCAAGCGGTGCAACGACGGACACACCAGGTGCTGGCGCCGTAACCTCTGTGGCTCTGGCCGGTACACCCCCCACCACAGCTTGGGGCGCGGCATCGCTTCGCTGCGGCCACCACACGCGCACACCCATCTCGGCCAGTATGGCGCGTTGGCGGTCGTCCAGGTCAAATCGGGTGGGGTCGCTCATGTTCAGGCTCACAGTTTCAAACTCATCACCACCGCATGCTCACGCTGTTGGCGGCCTGCCGGATAGTAATCCTTGCGGATGCTGACCTGCTTGAAGCCGTAACGCTCATAGACCTTCAGTGCACGCAGATTGCTTTGGCGCACCTCCAGCCAGAGCCATTGCGCCCCAACATGGCGCGACATGAGCGATAAAGCGTCCAGCATCATGTGGCCCCAACCCTGGCCTTGCCGAGCGGGGGCCACGGTGATGTTGAGCAAATGCATTTCTTCCACCCCGTGCATGGCCAAAAAATAGCCCAGCAAATCGCCATCCAGCCACAGGCATTGGGCCTCGAACAAGGGGTTGAGCGAGTCGCGAAAATTGACCCGTGTCCAAGGGTGGCTGTAGGCGGTTTGCTCGATGGCGATCACCGCGTCCAGATCGTCCTGTGACATGGGGGCCAGCGTGACGCGGTTGCGCGTGGCCTCCGACGGCTGGGCGCCTTCGTCAGATGAAGCAGGATTCATGGACAGACTCATGGCTGCGCTGCGGCCCTAGCCAAAACAGACTGGGCCTTCATGGCCTCGCGCTCGGCGGTGGTGTTGGCCACTTTGTCACGGATGTACAAAGGCATGGCCTGCTCGGCTGGCACGGCCAAGCCTTGTGCCCACAAGGCAGGCGCCAGGCGCAGCAAAGCGGCGGCGGTGGGCAGCGCCTCGCAGCGCAAGCCACCGGGGGCAACTGGGGGCAGTCGCTCGCCATACGCAGCAAAGGCGTTGCCGGCCTGCAGCACCAGGTGGTTTTCGGGCATCTGCAATTTTTCTGGCGCACCCACTTGCAAGGGCGCGGCTTCTTGCCATCGCCCGTGGCTTGCGCCCGGTACGGGCTCCCAAAGGTAAGCGGCGCTGTACACCTCGTCCATGCGGGCGTCCAAAAGGGCCAGCACGGTGAGCGCGGCATCGGGTGCAATGGCCCCGGCTTGCACTTGCGACCAACGGGCCTCTTCGGCCACGGCCAACAAAGTGTCGACGGGCAACACCGGCACATCGGCCCCAAAGGCCAGGCCCTGCGCCACTGCGCAGGTGGTGCGCAAGCCCGTGAACGAGCCCGGCCCCCGGCCGAACACGATGGCGTCGAGCGAAGCCAGCGGCATGTCGGCCTCGGCCAGCAGGGCCAACACTGCCGGGATCAAACCGCTGGAAGCCTGTGCACCACCTGGCAACGTTTGGGTCAAGACCTGCTGGCCACGGGCCACGGCCAAAGACAGCACATCGGTGCTCGTGTCAAAGGCCAGCCATCGGCGCTCGGAGTTGACGCTCATGCTTAGCCTCCTGTTTGGGGCGATGTGGGGGAGGGCGCAGGTTTTTTGGCCTGCCGCACACCAAACAAAATGCCACTGGTCACCAGCGCCAGCCCGGCCAGCAAATTCCAATGCATGGGCTCACCCAAAAACCACACCGCCCCCAGCGCCGACAAGCCCGGCACCAGGGCCGTGATCATGGTCGAGCGCACCGCGCCGTAATGGCGCACCATCTGCGTGAAGGTGATGCCCGAGATGACGACTGAGCCCACGCCCTGGAACACCGCCTGGAACAAAATTTCGGACAACGGCGCATGATGCAGCTGAGTGGGCAAAACCTGCAAGGCCACCAGCAAGGCAAACAAGGGCACAAAGCAAACAAAAGCAAACGCAGTGATGGCCATGGTGGCGCGCACCGCATCAAAACCCTGGCTGCGCACCAGCACGCTGTAGCTGGCCCAGCACAGGGCGGCCGTCATGAAAAGCAAATCACCCTTCCAGACCTCGCCGCCGTCAAAGGCCATGAGCAAGCTCGCACCACCCACCAACACATCGCCCAGCACGATAAAACCCAGCCCCACGGCGCGGGTGGCAGCCACTTTTTCGCGCAGGAACAACCAAGCCAGCAAGGTGGTCCATAAAGGCAGGCTGCCGGGCATGAGCACCGAGGCGTGTGTGGCGGGCGCATACACAAAGCCGGTGTATGCCAGGATGGCATACAAAAAACCGCCCAAAAAACCGGTTTGCATTGTCTGGCGCAAAGGCAGGGGCGACAGGCCCCACAACGAACCGACTTTTTCGCCCGTCCGGCGTGCTGGACGCATCAGCCACCAAGCCCAAGGCAGCAGCACAGTACTGGCTCCCAAAATGCGGGCCAGCGCGATGTCCATGGGCAGCAAGCCCCGAGACGCCGAAGCCCGCGCAATGACAATGAAACCCGACCAGATGAGCACCGTGACGACTGCCGAAGCCAGGCCCACGGTTTTTGAAGAAAATCGCATGGCCTGAATCATACGGGGCTGTCGCCCCGGCGAGAGCTGGGTCACCTGTTGACCCCATTGGGTGCCTTCCGTGTGCGCATTGTTGCTCCGTGTGGCCGTTAGACTCTCCCGATGACCTGCTCCCGAGCCCAGCGCCCATTTTTCGTCACCTTGGCCCACGCAGCCTGCACAGCCTTGATGCTGAATGCGGCCCTGACCAGTCCAGCCCACGCCCAAGCCGCGCTGCCCAAAGATGTCCTGCAAACCCTGCAAAAGGCCCAAGTGCCTGCTTCGGCCCTGAGCGTGCTCATCGCTCCACTGCCCCATGGTGTCGCGTCCAGCAACGCCCAGCCACGGCACTTGTCACACCACGCTCATGCCAGCGTCAACCCGGCCTCGGTCATGAAGCTGTTCACCACCTACGCGGGTTTGAGCCTGCTGGGTCCCGACCACGTCTGGCGCAACCGGATCTATACCGACGGCCCAGTGCGTGATGGCGTTCTGCAGGGCAACCTGGTCGTGCGCGGCAGCGGGGACCCCAAGCTCGTGGTCGAGCGCCTGCAGGAGCTGATGGTGCAAATTCGGGCGGCGGGTGTGCGCGAGGTGCGCGGGGACATCGTGCTCGACCGCAGCGTGTTCGACGTTCGCGAGCGCAGCGAGCCCTTTGACGACGAACCCCTGCGGCCCTACAACGTGGGGCCGGACGGGTTGCTGCTCAACTTCAAGGCGGTGGTCTATAAATTCACGCCCGACGCGGCCAGCGGCCAGGTGCAGGTGCGCTTTGAGCCGCCCTTGGCCGGGTTCTCGGCCCCCACACAGCTGCCACTGACCCAGGCCCCTTGCAGCGACTGGCGCCGACAGCTGCAGGCCGATTTCAGCCAAGCCCACCAAGTGCGCTTTGCGGGCCGCTACCCGGCCAGCTGCGGCGAGCGCGAATGGCCCGTGGCCTACCCCGAACCCGAAGCCTATGCGCCCCGGGTCATGCAGGCCCTCTGGCTGGGTGCGGGCGGACAACTTTCCGGGCAGTTGCGCTACGGCACTCGCCCTGCATCGGCCAAGCTGCTGCTGGAAGCGTCCTCTTTGCCCTTGTCCGAAGTCATCAAAGACATCAACAAATTCTCTAACAACGTGATGGCGCAGCAGCTGTACCTGACGCTGTCGAGCGAGCTGGGCGCACCCGGACGCTTTGAAGCCTCGCGCCTGCGCCTGTCCCAATGGTGGCGCAATGGCTTTGCCGGGCAAGATGAACCGGTGCTGGACAACGGCTCGGGCCTGTCACGCACCGAGCGCAGCACGGCGCAGGCTCTCACGGCCTTGCTGCAAGCCGCACACGCCAGCCCACATGCCCGGCATTTTGTCGACTCGCTGGCCATTGCCGGGGTGGACG
>JBIKHW010000229.1:0-5739 GCA_044361935.1 Limnohabitans sp.
GAGGATGGAGGTCAGGTCCACCGATGCGGTGCCTTCGTCCTTCATGCGGCCAAGGCGCAGGCAGCCTTGGAGGCCCAGGCTGATTTCGGTCAGCATGTCGGCCAGTTTCTTTTGGATCAGTTGGTTGGCGGCCAAGGGGCGGCCAAACTGCTGGCGGTCCATCACGTACTGTCGGGCGCGGGCATAGCAGTCTTCGGCGGCACCCAGTGCGCCCCAAGCGATGCCGTAGCGGGCGCTGTTCAGGCAAGTGAAGGGGCCTTTCAAGCCACGCACTTCGGGGAAGGCGTTTTCTTCGGGGCAGAAGACTTCGTCCATGACGATTTCGCCAGTGATCGAGGCACGCAGGCCGACCTTGCCGTGCACAGCAGGAGCCGACAGGCCTTTCCAGCCTTTTTCGAGAATGAAGCCACGGATCTGGCCACCGTCGTCCTTGGCCCAGACCACAAACACGTCGGCGATGGGGCTGTTGGTGATCCACATCTTGGCGCCGCTGATGCTGTAGCCGCCGTCCACCTTTTTGGCGCGGGTGATCATGCTGCCGGGGTCGGAGCCGTGGTTGGGTTCGGTCAGGCCAAAGCAGCCGATCCATTCGCCACGCGCCAGCTTGGGCAAGTATTTCTGCTTCTGGGCTTCAGAGCCAAAGTCGTTGATGGGCAACATCACCAAAGAAGACTGCACGCTCATCATGGAGCGGTACCCGCTGTCCACGCGCTCAACTTCGCGCGCCACCAGGCCGTAGCAAACATAGTTCAGGCCTGCGCCGCCATACTGCTCGGGGATGGTGGCACCCAAAAGGCCCAGCTCACCCATCTCGCGGAAGATGACCACGTCGGTGGTTTCGTTCAAGAAAGCGTCTTTCACGCGGGGCAGCAGGCGTTCCTGACAGTAAGCGCGGGCAGCTTCTTGCACCTGACGCTCGTCGTCGGTCAGTTGAGCGCTGAGGTTGAAGGGGTCTTCCCAGTTGAAGGTGTTTTTTGGGGTGGCCATATGAGTTCTCAGGGTTAAAAGTCTGGTGTCAGGCCGCGCGCAACAGTTCGCGGCCGATGATGATTTGCTGCACCTGCGTGGTACCTTCGTACAGGCGCAGCAGGCGGGCGTCACGGTAAAAGCGCTCGACCGGGTATTCGTTGATGTAGCCCGCGCCACCGTGGATCTGCACGCCACGGTCGGCCACGCGGCCCACCATCTCGGTGGAGAACAGCTTGGCGCATGAGACCTGCATCGAAATTTCGGGGTCGGACACATGCGGCGGCTTGAGGTCAAAGCGTAAAGCCACGTCCTTGACCAGCGACCAACCCGCCAGCAGCTCGGCTTGGCTGTCAGCCAGCATGGCCTGGATCAGTTGGAACTCGCCAATCGGTTTGCCGAACTGTTTGCGGTCGCGTGCGTAGGTACGGGCTTCGTCTAGGATGCGTGAGGCCAAGCCGCAGGAGACGGCCGAGATGTTCAGGCGCCCACGGTCTAGCACTTTCATGGCGGTCTTGAAACCCTGGCCGGGCACACCGCCGATGATGTTGGCGGCGGGCACATGCACATTCTCCAGAATCACGTCGCAGGTCTTGGTGCCGCGCTGGCCCATTTTCTTGTCGGGCTTGCCTAGCTTGATGCCTGGTAAATCGGCCGGCACGATGAAGGCCGACACGCCACTGGCGCCCGGGCCACCGGTGCGCGCCATCAGCGTGAAGGCCCCCGCACGCGGTGCGTTGGTGATGTAGCGCTTGGTGCCATTGAGCACATAGTGGTCGCCGTCGAGTTCGGCGCGGGTCTTGAGCGAGGCGGCGTCGGTGCCGACATCGGGCTCGGTCAGTGCGAAGGACATGATCAGCTCGCCGCTGGCCACACGGGGCAGGTAGGCGGCTTTTTGCTCGGGCGTGCCGTCCATCAAGATGCCTTGCGAGCCGATGCCGATGTTGGTGCCAAAGACCGAGCGGAAGGCGGGCGCGGTGCGGCCGAGCTCGTAATTGACCAGGACCTCTTGACTGACCGACAGACCGATGCCGCCAAATTCCTCGGGCACGGTCAGACCAAACAGGCCCATGCCCTTCATGTCTTGGACGATGTCCAGTGGCACGTCGTCGTGCTCTTCGAGGTGGTTTTCGGCCGGGATCAGGCGCTCGCGGATGAAGCGCTGGAGGGTGGGCAGCAGGAGGTCAAAGGATTCGGTGTCGAGAGCCATGGTGGTGAAGGTTCAACGGTGCTGGAAAACAGGGGGTCGTTTGGCCATGAAGGCGTGCATGCCTTCGTGGGCGTCATGGCTGGCAAAGCGCGAATGCAGCGCGCGGCGCTCGAACAAGATGCCCTCGCTCAAGCTGGACTCGTGTGCACGGTTGACCGATTCCTTGATGGCCATCAGCGCGGGCAATGAGTAGCCTGCAATTTGAGTGGCCAGTTTCAGAGCAGTGGCCTGCAAATCGGCATCGGGCACCACGCGTGAGACCAGGCCGTAACGATCGGCCTCATCAGCACCCAGCATGCGGGCCGACAGGCACATGTCCATGGCTTTGGCCTTGCCCACGGCACGTGGCAGGCGCTGCGTGCCACCCGCGCCGGGCAACATGGCCAGCTTGATCTCGGGCAAGGCGAATTTGGCCGACTCGGCCGCAAGGATGATGTCGCAGGCCAATGCCAACTCGCAGCCGCCACCCATGGCGAATCCGGCCACGGCCGCGATCACGGGCTTGCGCACCTGCCGAATGGTTTCCCAGTTGCGGGTGATGAAACCGCTTTGAAAAACGTCCATATACGACCAATCGGCCATGACCGGGATGTCAGCCCCTGCAGCAAAGGCCTTCTCACTGCCCGTGATCAGGATGGCCCCGATCTCGGCGTTGGCGTCAAAGGCCAGCAATTCTGCGCCCAGCGCGTCCATCAACTCGTCGTTGAGCGCATTCAGCTGGGCCGGGCGGTTCAGGCGGATCAAACCCACCCGGCCGTGTGTTTCGGTCAGGATGGTGGAACTGGCGTTGGATTCGGACATGGTACGTTTTCTCGTGGTTCAGCGTGCGCTCAGCATGGCTTGCAGTTGCTCGCGCAGCTTGAACTTCTGGATCTTTCCCGAGGGCGTGGCAGGCATGGCATCCAACAGCTCCAGACGCTCGGGGATGTACTGGATCGCCACTTTTTGCGCCTTCAGGTAGTCCACCAGGGTGGACATGTCGAAGCTTTGGCCGGGCTTGGTGACCACCACGGCGCAGGCGCGCTCACCCAGACGCTCGTCGGGGTAGGCCACGATGGCGGCCATGGCCACGGCCGGGTGTCGGTACAGCAGCGACTCGATTTCAACGACCGGGATGTTTTCGCCACCGCGGATGATCACGTCCTTGCTGCGGCCGGTGATGCGGATATAGCCTTGCGCGTCCATGCGGGCCAGGTCGCCGGTGTCGAACCAATCTTCGGCATCGGTGCCGTTCAGGTGCTGACGGCGCAGGTAGCCACCAAAGTTGGAGCAGGCACGCACAAACAGCTTGCCCGCTTCGCCGGGCGGCAGGCTCTGGCCATCCTCACCGGCCACTTTGAGCTCGACGCCGCGCAGCGGCAGACCGTCGGTGGTGAAAGCGCGATCGTCCGGATCGTTCAACTCGATGAGCGTGACCGCACCGTTTTCGGTCATGCCCCAGGCCGACACGATCTTGGTGCCCAAAGCGGCACGCGCCTGTTCGACCAGCGGGCCGGGAATCGGCGCGCCAGCACACAGGAAGGTCTTGAGGCTGGGCACCGGTGTTTTGTTTTCCGTCACGGCGCGGGTCAGATCCGTCAGGAACGGCGTCGAAGCCATCGTGAAGCTGGCTTTTTCGCGATTGATGATTTCGACTGCTTTTTTCGGCTCCCAGATGTCCTGCAGCACGGCGCTGGCCTTGAGCATGATGGGCATCATGAGGCCGTACATGAAGCCCGTCTGATGCGCCATGGGCGAGGCCATCAGCACCACGTCTTCAGCGTCAAGTTGCAGGCGCTCAGCATAGGGAATGATGTTGGCCATCACGGTGTTGGCCGAGTGCATCACGCCCTTGGGCTCGCCGGTGGTGCCGGAGGTATAGATCAGCTGCGTGATGTCGTCCGGACCAGGGCGGTGCGCGCTCAAGATGGCGGCGGCATCGGGTTCGTTTTCCCAGGTGGGGCCACTCAGCAGGGCTTCGAAGTTGTTGGGGCCTTGGCCGTCGATCACCACCACGTGTTTCAGATGCGGCAGACCAGGCTGGATGGCGGTGATCATTTGCTCGAAATCAAAACCCCGGAAGGTCTTGGGGGCCACGATGACCTTGGCCTCGCCGTGCTTGAGCATGAAGTTGAGTTCGCGCTCACGGAAGATGTGCATCAGCGGGTTGATCACCGCACCAATGCGCGAGCAAGCCAGGTACAGCAAGGTGAACTGCCACCAGTTGGGCAACTGGCAGGCCACCACATCGTTCTTTTGCACGCCCAGGCGCGTCAGACCCACCGCAATGCGATCGGCCATGCGGGCAAGTTCGCGGTAAGTGAAACGCTTTTCATCTCCAGCTTCGACCCGGTAGGCGGTGAGCGCCAGCTTGTCGGGGCAGGCGGCCACGCAGGCGTCCAGCTCTGCATTGATGGTGCGGTCGTGCCACAGGCCTTGCGCGATCATGCGGGCACGGCGTGGGGCCAAAAGTACGGCGTCAAATTCCATGGTTGTCTCCTTGGGGTGGTTTTTGTTTTGAAAATTTCAGGCGGGCACGTTTTTGCGGCCCGCACGGGTGCGTGCAATGATGGTTTTCATGATCTGCGCCGTGCCGTCACCGATCTGGAAGCCCAGCACATCGCGCAGGCGTTGCTCCATCAGGCCGCGGTCGTAGCCGCCATGGCCAAAGCACAGCAGGCACTGGTGGATCACGTCGTAGGCCAGCTTGGGCCCCCACCACTTGGCCATGCCAGCCTCGGCAGAATGGGGCAGTCCCTGGTCCTTGAGCCACAGGCCTTGCAGGCAGACCAGGCGTGCGCCTTCGACCTCGGTGTCGTACTGGGCCAATGGGTGGGTCACGCCCTGAAAAGCCGACAGCGGCTGGCCAAAAGCCTGGCGCTGGGTGATGTACTCCCAGGTTTCTTCGAGCGCCACACGCGCCACGGCCAGGCATTGCAGACCGATCAGCGAGCGTGAATAGTCAAAGCCGTGCATGACCTGCACAAAGCCCTTGTTCTCGTCGCCCAGACGGTGGCTCA
This sequence comes from Limnohabitans sp., assembly GCA_044361935.1. GTDB lineage: Bacteria > Pseudomonadota > Gammaproteobacteria > Burkholderiales > Burkholderiaceae_C > Limnohabitans_A. Next base: position 5,176 of record JBIKHW010000229.1, read on the forward strand.
CAGGCACGCGTACGTTCTCGAAAAAGATCGAGCCGCGACCGATTGAACGCTGACCATGGCAATCAAAACGGCTGGTGGTCAGGCCCGGCGTGTCCATGGGCACCAGCAGCGCGGTCACGCCGTGTGCGCCATCTTCGGGCTTGCCCGTGCGGCCAAAAACCACCGTGATGTCGGCCTGGTCTGCGGCCGAGATGGAAGTTTTTTCGCCATTGATGACGTAAAAGTCACCGTCGCGCTCGACCCGCAAACGCAGGTTGGCTGCATCCGAGCCGCCGCGCGGTTCGGTCAGGGCGATGGCGCAGATGGCGCGGCCTTCACGGATCTTGTCGAGCCAAGGGCGCACTACTTCGGGCTTGCCGTACTTGTAGAGGATCTGGCTGTTCAGCGATGCCAACAGGTTCAGGTAAGAAAAACTCAGGTCGGCGCGGGCGATTTCCTCATGGATCACGCCTGCGGCCACACAGCCCATGCCCAAGCCACCAAATTCTTCGGGGACTTCGGGGCAGATGAAGCCCAAATCGCCCATCTCGCGCAGCAAGGCGCGGTCAAACTCGCGCGTTTTGT